>CAYUJK010000008.1:6033-8256 GCA_964444895.1 uncultured Roseivirgaceae bacterium | reverse complement strand
GGACCGCGCTTTGCTGACCAGTCGCTTAGTGTCTTCTACGCCTTTGGTAAGGGTTTTTTCGCAAAACACATGCTTTCCGGCATCCAGCGCATCAATGGCCATTTGAGCGTGCATGCTAAACGGAGTAGCGATGATCACGGCATCAACATCTTTATCGGCCAGCATTTTCCTGTAATCGGAATAGCTCTTCACCTTGGGATTGTTGGTAACCGAAACGGCTTTTTCCAGCCTGAAAGGTATGATATCGCAACACGCTGTCACATTCAGTCCCTCAATGCCATTCATGGAGGCAATTAGTCCTGTGCCGCGATCGCCTGTGCCGATTACGCCAACATTGATCGAGGATGAAAAATTTCTGCCCATTCCATAGCCGTATCCCATCATTGCCATCCCTGCAGATGTCAAGGCTGTGTTTTTCAAAAAAGTTCTTCTTCTCATTTATCCTTCTTCTTTATTGATTTATTGTCAGCTGAAGGCGAAGGGCAAAGGGCGGAGAGCAGGGCGTTTGCCCCATCAAATAATCTATCCACACTGTAAACCCTATAAACGTTAAACCCACAAAAGCGTGAGCAACGCTAACCCCCAATCCTGTAAACTAAAAAACTACACTTTTAATTCCCATCCTGCTTCGTACTGCCTTTCCCACATATTCATGGCTTTTTTATTGTTGAGAACCCTGCCTGTTTTCGGGTCAATGTCCAGGCTGCCTCCATTTTCCTGGGCAATATTTCCCAGGTGGCAAAGGAGAATACTTTTGTGCCCCTCCTCGATATCGGAGTTCAACGTCGCGTTGTCTTTGATTCCTGAAAGGAAGTTCTGCACGTGAATATCTACCAGCAATCCACCCCCTTTGATATCGGTAGGATCGGTCTCCTCCGCTTCTTTCATCTCTTTGATCAGGTTGCCCGCCTTGTCATACGCGTGATAGCCGTTGCGGTCCAGCATTATAGTGCCGTCTGTGCCGTGCAGCAAAATACCTCTTCCCCGGTTGTATTGATGAAACGAGTTACAGCTCCTTCCCTCCCATGTAAGTAATTTGCCACCTTCGAATTCGTAGTTTACATTTTGTGTATCGTAAAACTCCCAGTCGTCGTCATAGTGATACCTTCCCCCGGAAGAGGTTACACGTGTGGGGTAATTGAGTTCCATGGCCCAGCGGCAAATATCCAACTCATGGGCCGCGTTGTTATTTACCTCGCCGGTACCCCAGTGCCAGAACCAATGCCAGTGATAGTGTACGTAGTTGTCTTTGTATTCCTTCCGGGGCGCTGGTCCCTGCCACAAGTCCCAGTCGAGCCAGTCAGGCACGGAAACCGCCTTACCGTTGCCAATGCTGCCGCGGTTGTTCACATACCAGGTTTTGCCGTAGTACACTTTCCCGATAATTCCCTCTTTTATGTCTTTTACCGCCTGTATGGAGGTGGGAGCTGATCGCTGCTGCGTACCCATCTGCACTACCTTCCCATATTTCTTTTGGGCTTCTACGAGCAATTCGCCTTCGCGAGGGTTGTGGCTGCAAGGCTTCTCCACGTAAATGTGCTTCCCGGCCTGCAAGCCCATGATGGCCATGGGCGCATGCCAATGGTCTGGCGTGGCGATCACCAGGGCGTCAAGGTCTTTTTGCTCCAGCAGCTTGCGAACGTCTTTAAACCCCTTTGGTGCCTTTCCGGTTGCATTTTTTACCTCTTCGCCTACCCTGGCCAATACCCGGCTATCCACATCGCACAGGTAGCCAAAGTTTACGTTTGCATTGTTGACAAAGGAGCCCGTGAGCTCGCGCCCGCGGCTATTAGCACCGGCTACGGCCACGGTGATCCGTTCATTGGCGCCCAGAATTCGTCCGTAGCTTTTGGCCGAGAGGCCCGTCATGATTGCAGCGCCGGCGAGCGATGTTTTTTTGATAAATGTTCTTCGAGACTGTTGGTTTGAAATTCGATCGTTCATGTGTAATGGGATTTAGAATTCTCTGATTTTTATGCTTCGAAAATGTACGGTATTGCCGTGATCCTGTAGCAGGATATGCCCCGCCGGAATCTGGCCGAAATTTTTGTAATTCTTATACTTACTGGTCGCTACCAGGGCCCTGAAGGGCTGCGAACTGCGGTCATACTCTACTACTTTCTCATGATTGAGCCAGTGCTCTACCGTAGATCCCTTTACTACAACACGAACGTGATTCCACTGCCCCACGCCCTTGAATTGCTTTCCGCGGCCCGGCACAGA
>CAYUJK010000008.1:3931-5933 GCA_964444895.1 uncultured Roseivirgaceae bacterium | reverse complement strand
GTGATGATGTCTCCATAGACAGGTCGCTCACCGTTTTCAGTTCCGTTTATGGTGAGGACGCCGCTTTCAATCGTCCATCCTTCCCGGGGAAATTCCTGAGGCTTCACTCCCCGCCATCCCTGGGATGCTTTTCCATCCCAAAGTAGCCGGTAGCCGCGCCTCTTTTCCCATTCCGTGAGTTCATTGGTCAAATAGCTGAGTTGCGGCACTGAAGGATCGTCTGCCCGGCGGTCTTGTTCCGTATTTTCTGTTTTTATGCGGATGTTTCGCCACTTGGTGATTTTTCCCGCAAACTCCTCATTGTAAATAGAATGTACCTGCAAGCCAATGTGCCCCTCGGCGGTGGCGTCGTCCACCAGGTGAGCACACTGCACACCATTCACCCAGGTTTTTATGGTGTTGCCAATGGCCTCCACGCGGTACTGGTTCCACTCGCCCGGACGAAAGGCCAGCCCTCCTTTCGGGTTTCGCGACATCGGGTACAGCCAACCGCGACGCTGCTCGTCATAAATGCCTCCGCTAAAGGCTCGGGGCGTTGATTCGATTTCCACCTGGTAGCCGTGCAACACGCCATCCCGGTAGCTGGGATCGGTATTGCTGCGAAACTGCACGCCGGAGTTCAGGGCGGGGTCTACCCACACTTCAAACTCCAGGATAAAGTCGGCATATTTTTTTTTGGTGCACAGGAAGGTGTTGGGCGTGTTGGCTTTGCAAGTCCCGACGATCGCATCGCCTTCGATGTTGTATTCGGCCTTGCCGCCGACCAATTGCCAGTTGTTCAGGTCTTTGCCATTGAAGAGTGGGGTCCAGCCCTCCTGTTGGGCAAGGGCTATAGTCGGGCAAATCAGCAGGCACAAAAGGGTTATTCTGCACAGAAAATGGGACATAGTAGTAAGGGTTAGTTTTATAAACAGCGAACGAATATATAAAAATCAGTATTAGTATTCGAAGGGATTTTTGAAAACCCGCCTATTAGCGATGGGAAGGGTTGATTGGGGGGATTAGATTATGATTTTATTTTTGAGATCGATCTACAACCATCAATGGGGAATAAGAAAAGTCCCTTTGGGACGTCCTGTTTATAGAAAGGAATCAATCAAAAAGTATAGCGCCGTAGGTGCGGCCTTATATTTGTCCCTATTTTTTCTAATGGAAAGTCAAATAAAAGAACGAAACAAATATCTTTCCGACAACAAAACATTAACATCCTTTTAAATCAAACAAAATGGCTAATACCTACACCCAAATTTACATTCAAATTGTTTTTGCCGTTCAGGGACGACAAAACCTAATCTCTAAAAAACACAAGGAGGAACTGCACAAGTACATCACTGGAATCATCACCAACAGAGAACAAAAACTATTGGCTATTCATTGTATGCCCGATCATACTCATATATTGACAGGATTAAAACCAACATGCACAGTGTCAGACCTCGTAAGAGACATAAAATCCGGTTCTTCAAATTTCATTAACGAAAAAGGATGGATACGAACAAAGTTCAATTGGCAAGAAGGATTTGGTGCTTTTTCCTACGGACACTCCCAACTATACCGTGTAATTCGGTACATCAACAACCAGGAAAAACATCATGCAAAAAAGACATTCAAGGAGGAATATCTTGAATTTCTAAAAAAATTTAACGTGGAATACAATGAACAATATCTGTTTGACTGGGTAGAATAGGTCGCACCTACGGCGCTATTTGCGCGGGTTAATATTCACCGCTATAAACAGAACGCCCCGCTGGGGCTTATCAGGTGCATTTAAAGTTCAATTCATACTACAGTGTATTTGGGGGGCTCCAAGACTAAAAGATATTCCCCCTCAACTCAACCAACGCTTCAGCTCGCTGGCTTTTTCTTTGCTGACGAGTACTTCGCTTTTGGGGGAGGGAGTGAGGGAGACAGCGAGTTTCCGGTTGAGGTGGTGCTTGATCTGGACAACGGCGCCAATGGATGTGAGGTACTGGCGGTTCAGACGAAAAAAGCGGCGGGGATC
>CAYUJK010000008.1:1582-3831 GCA_964444895.1 uncultured Roseivirgaceae bacterium | reverse complement strand
TCCAGCTCTTTGAAAATGCTAAAGCTCAAGTCGTCAGCAAGCTGAATATCGGAGATTACCAGGTCGGGTTTTCCATTGTTCCGAAACCAGTCCCTCCCTTTTCTCACTGATTCGATCACGTCTAGCACATTGATTTTTTGATCGATCTGCCGCACCAAGTCTACCACTCTCCTGGCAGCGGGGGCCTCATCTTCAATGATCAACACGTTCATGGCTTTCTATTTTTAGCAGCGGAACAGACACTTTAAACGAGCCGCCGCCATTTTCTATGTTTACTTTTGCATCGGAGAGTAGCTGATACCTTTCGCAAATATTTTTCAGGCCCACCTGGGTAGAGGCTTCCCGCTGCACTTTGGGGTTAATGTTGTTTTCCACGGTGAGGGTGTGGCTGCCATTTGCAACAATATTGATAAAAAGCGGAAAGTCATTGGAGATTTCATTGTGCTTAATGGCATTTTCCACGAGGATCTGCAAGGTCAGCGGTGGCACATAGTAGTGCAGGCAGGCTTTGTCGATGTTGTATTTCACATCCAGGTTGTGCTCGTGCCGCATTTTCATCAGGAATACGTACGACTTCACAAATTCCAATTCGTCTTTCAGCAGCACCCAGTTATTTTCCTGGCTACTCAAAACATAACGGTACACATCCGAGAATTCCTGTAGAAAGTACATCGCCTTTTTACGGTTTTCTTCGATCAGTCTCGCAAGCGTGTTAAAACTGTTGAAGAGAAAGTGAGGCTTTAGCTGGCTTTTGAGGTTTTGGTATTGCGCCTCAAGCGAGGCTTTCTTGTATTTCTCTACTTCCTGCACTTTGGTTTTCCATTCGTCAAAAAAGAAAATACACTCGTAGATGGCGCTGATGAGCAGGCTGAAGATCATGGTGAGAAAAATCGTTTGCTTGCCATTGATGAACATGCAGTCCCAGAATCCATAGTCGAGCTTTTCCACGTAGCGCACGTACAAAAAGAGGATCGTGTTAAACGCAAAAAAGGAAATCGTCATATCTGCCAAAAAAATGGCTATAATTCGCGGACGAATATTTTCCATGCCGGGTAAAAACCGTCGCGATATGAGCACTACATAACGGCCCACATGCCAGGCCATGGTAGTAATCAAAAATGTAAGGATCAACTTGTGATAAAAATGGGTTTTAACCTCCGGAGGACCGGAATCCATCACAAAGAAAATGGACAGCAATGTGCAAAAGGGGATGAAAATCAATCTCATCCCCACGTCATTTATCTTATCGTTTTTATACTTTCTCAGCATTTTCAAAATTGCAATTTATACTGGAAGGTGGGAAACATTCCCAACTGGTAGATGTACTCTACATTTCCCGTGCGACTGCTGTACGTCTGGGAAAATACATTTTGCGTATTGAACACATTATCAATATTAAGGAAAATTTCGTGAGAAACCACCCGCCTGTTGATGCGGTAGGTAATTTTAATATCCGTACGGAAGTAGGGATCGTATTGCAGGGAAAAGGCCTGGCTCTCGTCCTCCACAAGGCTTCCTGCCAGTTGAGATGCTTCAACGTCAATGGGCGAGTACCTTCTGCCCCCTGCGAAAGAAACCTTTCCGTCAAATACGATGAAATTGTTCTTCTTCCCCACCCTGAATTCTTTTCCTCCCAGCAAGTTAAAAACGTAGTTGCCGTTGAAGGCTGTGTTTCGCAAAATGTCGTCGCTTGCCCTGTAGCGGGAGTCGAATAGCGAGGCGGTGAACAGGAAGTAGTAGCCACGGCTGAAAAACTTTTCAAGGGTAAGTTCCAGTCCGAAGTTTCGGCCTGTACCGTTATTCATCAGGCTGTCCTCGTCGGAGTAAATGTAGTTTGTGCCTTCATTCAGCGTAGAGAATGAACTGTTCCGTTGTGTTACAGGCACATTGTACAGCCTTTGGTAGTAGGTTTCGGCCTTCAGGCGCAGTTCCTTTCCGAGTTTTTGGTCGTAGCCGAGCACCCAGTGGTGGCTGCGGGTGAAGCCCAGGTCCTTGTTGGTGCGCACTATGCCGGCATCTGTGAGCGTGGCCACATAATACACCGGCATGATCTGCATCTGGCTGTGTAGTCCATAGCCAAAGTTAAGCGCTTTTCCAGGCTTTATATTCCAACGCACTCCTGCCCGCGGCTCCAGGGCAGCAGAGTTGTTCAGGGTGAGCGTTTGGTAATGCAGGCCCACGTTAAAGATCAGCCGGTCAACGGGAGTATAGCGCCAGTTGGAGTAGGCTTGCAGCAGGTACGTGCCCCC
>CAYUJK010000008.1:0-1482 GCA_964444895.1 uncultured Roseivirgaceae bacterium | reverse complement strand
GGATTGCCGGAGTAGCCGAAGTCGATCCCCAACTCCCGCAAGATGCTGGTGGTAGCGTAGCGGTAGTTGATGAGGAATGATCCTTCGTAGTTTTTGGCCAGGGGTCCTTCTACCATCGCTTCGGTTCCCAATGCGCCGAGTTGGAACATGTATTCATTCTTCTCATTGTTTCCTTTGCGCATGTTCAGGTCAAATGCCCCGGAAATAGCATTGCCATAAGGCGATGGAAAAGCGGAGGTCATGAAGTCGGAGTTAGAGAGCACGTTGTAGTTCAGCATGCTGATGGGTCCGCCGCTGGCGCCTACGCCGGCAAAATGGTTGGGGCTTGGGATGTCCAGTTGCTCAAAGCGCCACAGCAAACCATTCGGAGAGTTTCCACGGATGATGATGTCGTTTCGGGCGTCATTGGCCCCGGAGACACCAGCGTAGTTGGCCACCATGCGGGCGGGTTCGTTTCGCGAACCGGCAAAGCGCTGGGCCTCCTCCACGGAAAACTGACGGGCGCTCACGGTGGCAATTTCACTCAGTGCGCCAGCTTTGTCGCCGGCGGCGGAGATCACCAACTCTTCCAGCTCGGTGACCGATTCGACCAGCCGGATGTCCAGCACTACTTCCTTACCCGATGTTACTTCGACATTCGAGAGCGTAGTGCCCTGGTAGCCCATGTAGGAAATGTAAAATGTTTGGCGGCCTACGGGCACATTTTCCAGGCGGAATTTGCCGTTGATATCGGTTACAGCGCCTACTGTTTCGCCGGCATTCGTGTAGGTGACTGAAACACCGACCAGCGAAGTGCGCGTGTCGCCATCCAGCACCGAACCCCGCACGGTTTGGGTGATCTGCTGGGCCGGGGACGCGAGCGGTAGGAGGAGGAAGAGGATTGGAATAATGGAATGATGGAATATTGGATGAATGGAAAAAAGCACAGGGGTACATTTCCAACATCCCATTATTCCATTACTCCCCTGGTGGGCTTGTCTTGAGATTTTCATAGTTCTGATTGTTTTTGAGGGATTTACACGGCAAAGCTACCTGACGGTGGGCGTATAATAAGGGTCGATTCTGTGAAACGGACAAATTGGGGAATGAAGCGGACGGGTTGGAGCGGAGAAAGGGAAGCGGCAGGAGGCAGCAGCAGCGGCAGTCAGGAGAAACGGTCAAGACGATAGTCCGTGACTCCGGGTAAATAGCAAAGAGTAAAGGGCGGAGAGCAAAGGGCAAGGAGCAAGAGCGTGGGAGGGGTAATCGGTATTCAGTAATCAGCGTTGGTCGTCATTCGTTACTGGTTATTCGTTATTCGTTATTGAGCTTGCCTGCCATGCCTACCCATAGCCGTCAGTTTAAGCATCTGTTTGTGATTTTGAGGTCAAATAAAACTCCTATACTCCCTCTTTGAAGAGGGATTAAGCCTGCCTGACGGCAGTCAGGGGAGATGTCCGCTAAAAACATTGTTTTATTTGACCTCAAAATTTCCTGGCACTC
>CAYUJK010000007.1:16274-27858 GCA_964444895.1 uncultured Roseivirgaceae bacterium | reverse complement strand
AAAGTATGGAAATGAACACAGAAATTCAAACAAACGAGCAGTTTACAGGTATACATAAATGCGTTGTTAATACGAACGATTATATTTGTGTCAAAAATCTGGAACAACATATTTATGATTTATCCTATTGTAGCTTACGGGAACCCCGTGTTGAAAAAAAGAGCAGAAGAAATAACGCAGGGAAGCATTGACGTGAAGGAGCTGGCGGAAGATATGTTTGCCACCATGCACAACGCCCAGGGCATAGGTCTGGCGGCGCCTCAGATTGGCAAAAGCCTCCGGATGTTTGTGGTAGACGGAGCGCCCCTGGAAGAGGAAGACATGGATGACTTCAAGAAAATCTTTATCAACCCTACCATCCTGGAGGAGTATGACGACGAATGGCCTTTTGAAGAAGGATGCCTGAGCATCCCCGGCATAAGGGAAAACGTATCGCGAAATGCTAAACTGAAGATTCACTATTTCGACGAAAACTGGGAGGAGCACACCGAAGAGTTTGACGGCATGAAAGCCCGGATTATTCAGCACGAATACGACCACATAGAAGGGATCCTGTTTGTTGATCACCTCTCTCCTTTTAAAAAGCGGCTGCTGAAAGGCAAGCTTACCAATATCACCAAAGGAAATGTGCCGGTAGACTACCGCATGGTATTCCCCAACCGAAAGTAAGACATGTCAGATTTGAGAATTACGCTGGTGCAGCCCAATGTGCATTGGGAAAATACCCAGGCCAACTTATCGCACCTGGAGGAAAAACTTAGCGAACAGGAAACGGGAGACATCATCGTGCTTCCCGAAATGTTCAGCACAGGTTTTAGTATGAATGCCAGCACACTGGCTGAGCCCATGAACTTCACCACCCACAAATGGATGAAAATGCAGGCCAGCAAGCATGACGCCCTCATGGTGGGCAGCTTCATCGTAAAAGAAAACAACAAGTACTACAACCGTTGCCTTTGGGTGTTTCCTAACGGCGAGTTTGGCGTGTATGACAAGGCGCACCCCTTTCGCATGATGGACGAGCATCATCACTACGCAGCGGGCAGCAAGAAAATCATCTTCTCCTGGAAGGGATGGAATATTTTGCCCCTGATTTGTTATGATCTCCGGTTTCCTGAGTGGAGCCGCAACTCCTACATCAAATCCAACGACCATTTCTACTACGACTTGCTCATCTACATGGGCAACTGGCCTTCTGCCCGCATCAAAGCCTGGGATGTACTGCTGCAAGCCCGGGCAATGGAAAACTCCAGCTATGTAGCTGCGGTAAACAGGGTGGGAAAAGACGGCGACGGCATCGACTTCAACGGCCACAGCGTAGCCATAGGCCCGCGCGGCGAGTACCTGCTTCACCCTGAGGAAGAAGAACTCATAAAAACGGTAGAGCTCAACCTTGATGAGTTGAGGGCCTACCGCGAAAAATTCCCCGCTCACCTGGATTGGTAATAATGGAAAGTTGAAAGCTCAAAGCTCAAAGGATTTTTTTTCAACCTCTAAAGACATAGAAAACCTTTCGGTTAACCAACGCTTTCAGCCTTCACCTTTGATCTTTGAGCCTGCTTGCAGCACGCAAGCTTTCTTAATTCCTATTAACTACTTTTCCCGATCCGGTAATATTAGAGTTGACGGCGGGCGTGCCCTTGTAGCTCACACTGCCGCTGCCGGAAATCCTGACGTTCAAATTCTCCTCCGCATACACCTTGGCATCGCCGGAGCCGGATATTTTTATGTCATAAGACTGTACGAACAGCTCGTAGGCGCTAAGTTCGCCAGAGCCTGATATTTTCAACTCCGCTGTTTCGCTCTCTCCCGAAAGCCTCACATCGCCCGACCCGGTTATTTCCACGTCGATGTGATCGGCTATCACGTCGGCAGTCAGTTTTCCCGAACCTGTTATTCTCACATCCAGGTCGCCCGTCTCCAGCGTGCCCTCGCCATAGACATCGCCCGAGCCCGTTATTTTCATGGCCCTGATTTCCGGCAAGGTGATGTAGTACACTGGCTCCTCAATTTTCCGGGTGCAACCTGAAATATCAATATTCCAGTGCCCGTCGTTCACTCGGCGGTTCAGAAGGTTAATAATATTCTGCTGCGCCTCTACGCGCACCTCCTGGGCCTCCCCCTGGGAAATGTACACCTTTCCGCTACCTGTGAGGGTGAAGCTGTGAAAATCATTTAATGAAATCGTCTGACTCACTACCGGGCCCTCGCCTTTTGTACAGTCGAAAATCGGATCGCAGGCCGCCAGGGCCAACACTACTGCCGCGATGATCAATACGTTTTTTTTGATAGGTTTCATTGTCGTTGCAAATAAGTTTAGTTTTACCCAATGACAATTAAACTAACGGTTACCCCTACCAGCCGTTAAACTTTTTTTAAAAGAAAAGATATTTCAGGGTGATATTATTCACTTGTGATGCACTTATACTGTAAAACACGAGCTATGAACGCATTGGCCGAAAAAGAACTTACAATCGCGGATGAAAGGGAGGCTTTCTTCGAAGCGCTCTACAAAGCGGCTTTCCCAAAAACAGCGCATTTTGTCCGAAAAATGAACGGTACCCTGTCGGATGCCCGGGATATTTTTCACGACGCGCTGGTGATATTTTATGAGAAAATCAGGGACGAAGAAGTAACGTTTCAGGCATCGCCAGAAGCTTACCTGCTGGGAATATCCAAGCACCTGTGGCTCAGAAAGCACCGCCGCGACAGTGACAAAGTAGCCCTGGATGCCTTGGAAAGGGAGATCGCCATCCCTCCTGATTATTTTGCTTCGGACACGGACCACCAACTGCTGCATATAGTGAAGCAGGCCGGAAAAAAATGCCTGGACATGTTACAGGCTTTTTACTACCAAAAGCTGTCGATGAAAAGCATAGCGGCGAGGTTCCGCTATACCTCAGAGCGGTCGGCTACGGTGCAGAAATACAAGTGCCTGGAAAAAATCAGAAACCACGTCAAACAAAACGGTATATCGTATGAGGAATTCACTGCGTGAAATCGAAAGGATAGAAGAGTTTCTTCACCGAAAAATGCCTTTGCCGGAATCACTGGTATTCCAGGCCCAGGTGCTTACAAATCCCCTTTTGCGCATGCAGACCAGCATCCAGAAAAAGATCTATTCGCTGGTTCGCCTTTATGGAAGGCAACAGGCAAAGACAGAGATAGCCCGGGTACACGAGCGGTTATTTAAACTGCCAGCTCACAGGGCATTTCAGCGGGAAATTTCCAGCATCTTTAAATAATCAGAACGAAAAAAATATGCAGCCTATCCAGTCCAGTATTATCCCTATGGTGATCGAAAATTCCGGTCGCGGGGAGCGCGCCTATGACATCTACAGCATGCTGCTGAAAGAGCGGGTTATCATCCTCGGCACCAAGATCGACGACCAGGTGGCCAACCTCGTGGTAGCTCAACTGCTCTATCTCAACAGCCAAAGCCAAACGGCTCCCATTAACCTCTACATCAACAGCCCCGGCGGGGTGATCTACGCCGGCCTGGCCATCTACGACACCATGCAGATGATCAAAGCACCCGTATCTACCGTAGCCGTGGGGGTGTCGGCAAGTATGGGTACGGCTCTGCTGTGCTCAGGAAGCAGTGGCAAGCGGTACGCCCTGCCACACGCCACCATCCACATGCACCCTGCCGGAGGTGGCGCGCAGGGATACACTGAAGACGTGCGAATAGCAGCCAAAGAGCAGGAACGCCTGCAAACGCAGCTTTTTCACCTCGTAGGAAAGCACACGGGGCATTCGCGAAAAGAAATTGAAGAATACTTTTTGCGCGACAGGTACCTGAATGCCCTGGAAGCAAAAGAATTTGGCCTGATCGACGAGGTAATGGGAGATACCGAAGACGTTGTTTTCATGAAAGAAATGCCTTTCCAGGTGTCTTTCGCAAAATCTTAGCTCAAAAAAATTCGCTATTTAAACGCCTGGATGCCGGTAATGTCCTTGCCCAAAATGAGCAAGTGGATATCATGGGTGCCTTCGTAGGTAATGACCGATTCCAGGTTCATCATGTGGCGCATAATGGGAAACTCACCGGAAATGCCATTGGCCCCGTGGATCTGCCGCGCTTCTCTTGCGATGTTCAGGGCCATTTCTACGTTATTGCGCTTGGCCATGGATATCTGCACCGTGGTAGCTTTCCCTTCATTCATGAGCATGCCCAGCCGCCAGCACAGCAGTTGCGCCTTGGTGATCTCTGTTAGCATCTCGGCCAGTTTCTTTTGTACCAGTTGAAAGGAGGCGATGGGCTTGTCGAACTGGATGCGCTCCAGGGCGTACTTCCGGGCGTGAAAATAGCAGTCCATGGCGGCGCCCAGCGCCCCCCAGGAAATGCCGTACCGCGCCGAATCGAGGCATTTCATCGGAGCTGCCAGCCCATTCATACCCGGCAGCAGGTTTTCCTTGGGTATTTTTACATTGTCAAACACCAGCTCTCCGGTACAGCTCGCCCGCAACGACCATTTGTTCTTTGTTTCGGGCGTGGTAAACCCTTCCATGCCTCGCTCTACCAACAGTCCGTGGATTTTGCCATTTTCATTTTTTGCCCACACCACGGCCACGTCGGCATCCGGGGCATTGGAAATCCACATCTTGCTGCCGTTTAAAAGGTAGTGATCGGCTTTCTCTTCGAAATGCGTGCGCATCCCTCCCGGGTTTGAGCCATGGTCCGGTTCGGTAAGGCCGAAACAGCCAAGTATTTCACCAGAAGCAAGTCTTGGCAGGTATTTTTTCTTCTGCTCTTCATTTCCAAAGGTAAAAATGGGGTACATCACCAGAGAGCTTTGTACCGAAGCAGTGGACCGCATGCCCGAATCTCCCCTTTCTATCTCCTGCATAATGAGGCCGTACGAGATATAGTCCATGCCTCCGCCTCCATATTCTACAGGAATGGTGGGGCCGAACACACCCATTTCCCCGAATTTTTTGACAATCTGTTTCGGAAATACGGCCTCCTGAGCCCAGGCTTCTATATAGGGCGATATTTCGCGCTTCACAAAGTCCCGCACAGACGCCCGCACCAGCTTATGGTCTTCGGAAAGCAAATCATCCATGCCGTAAAAATCAGGAGATTCATATTGGTCGGCATAGGCCTTTGTTGCGCGCGGAGATTGATTTGTCGACATAGCAAAAGAACTGTTTTTCTAACCAGGGATAATTTACGTATAATTTATCTGCCACTATAATTTTGAATTCCAATTTGTGTTAAAAGAATGATTCGGTATTATATTTAACAATTAAAGCACGTGTTATGCCCATATTTTGTGTAGATTTCTACGGTACCGGCACCGGTATCAGGTCTTGTCGTAGCATCCCGATCGTCCGGGAAATCAAGGTTTTATTTTGATGTTGAAGCTCGCACTGACCATATCACTTTCATTGATAGCGGCAATTTCTTTTGCCCAAAACACGCTCATCGAAAATTACTACGACGACCAGAAGACCATTATCCGCGAACGCTACCACGTGAGCCAACCGCAAAATCCGAAAATCCAGGGCCTCTACGAAAGCTTTTACCAGGATGGCTCCATACAGGTAAGGGGATACTACAAGAACAACGTGCCCGATAGCCTGTGGATTTATTTCTACGAAAAAGGGGGCATCAAAATGAGCGGTAATATCAAAAATGGGATGAATTTCGGACTGTGGCAGTTTTTCTACGAAAATGGGAACCTGAGCATGAAGGGGAATATCTACGGAGATAAAAAGGAGGGCCTGTGGAAGTACTACTATGAAAACAAACAGCTGAAAGCCGAAGGCGAATACAAGAACAATCTAAAAAATGGTGATTGGGTGTACTATTTTGAAGACGGCACCCTAAAGGCAAAAGCTTTTTTCAGGGACGACAAAGGGATCTACCGTGAGT
Organism: uncultured Roseivirgaceae bacterium; assembly: GCA_964444895.1. GTDB lineage: Bacteria > Bacteroidota > Bacteroidia > Cytophagales > Cyclobacteriaceae > CAJXNP01. The sequence goes on along the minus strand of CAYUJK010000007.1, from coordinate 21,980 downwards.
ACTTTAACAATGGGAAACTAAAAGCCATCGGGTTAAATGCCAATGGCAAAAGCGATAGTACCTGGGTATACTATTACGAAAACGGAGCGATAAACGCTCGTGGAAACTACAGGGAAGGCGTGCGGCATGGCTACTGGGTTTTTTACTATGACAACGGCAACAAGTCGTCGGAAGGCAGCTACGCAGAAGGAAAGAAAGACGGAAAGTGGATTTACTACCACGAGAATGGCCAGTTAAGCTCGGAGGGTGCACTGAGAGCTGGCAAAAAAGAAGGCTACTGGAAGATCTTTGACGAAACTGGGCTATTCAAAGCCGATGGGCTATTCGAAAGAGGCGATGGAGAATACCGGGAATACTACGAAAGTGGTAAGCTGAAAATAGAAGGTCACGTTATAGACGACAAAAATCACGGACAGTGGCACTACTACTACGAAGACGGCGCCCTGGAAGGCAAATGCTATTTCACAAAAGGTGAGGGCGAGTATACCGGCTACTACAAAGACGGCTCGCTCTACATGAAAGGAAAAATAAAAGACGGAAAAAATGTAGATGTGTGGGAACTCTACAACCCTGATGGTACCCTGGCGGGATACTACAGGCCTTTTTATGAAGGCGAAAAACCTACCTACAAGCTTATCGAGCAAAGCAACAAACCCCAGGCGCAAAACGTAACGCGGGGCTATACCAAACCCGACTATAAGTACAAGCGAAAAAGGCAACGCTATTTTGACCCTGTCGTGAATGAGTTCCGGGGTCTCATCCTGAGCACTAACCCTTTTACGTCGCTGCTGGGTGCTGTTCCACTCGGGTTAGAATATTACTACCAGGAGCGGCTCGGATATGAGATGGAGATCCGCTACTTGCGTCGACCTTTCTTCAAAAATCACGAAAACGTATCACTCAACAAAGCCTACTCCCAGGGATTCAGCGCCTCAATACGCCAAAAGTTTTATCACCCCGAGCGAACGATGGGAATGTTCTACTTTGCCCATGAACTGCGGTTCACTAACCTCACGCACAAGGGTAACGTGCTGGACTCCACCAATACCGAAGCCATCAGTCGATTTGCGATAGACGCTAATGAAAACCGGCTGGAATATGCGATACTTTTTGGAAACCGGTGGATGCAGGCATTTGGCGAGCGATACATCAAAGACAGCCGGCGAGGAGGCATTACCGTTGACTTTCATCTGGGTATTGGCGTGGGATACAGGTCATTTTCCAAAAGCTATGCGAAAACACCTGAATATGAAAATATTTTTTCTGACATCCCACAAAGCCGTCTGGCGCTCACGCCCCGTGTGGGGCTCACCGTGGGCTATATATTCTAAAAATCCGGGAAGTGTGAGGGTGTTGTTGAAAAGAAGGCGCTAAGAAACGGGTAATTTTTTGGAAAGAATTTTTTTCGCTTTGCGAAAAATTTCTCCTAAATTTGATCATAATGCTGCATTAAATTTATTTCACTTTTTCGACTGATGGGAGTCACGAAGTGAGTGCGTCTTGGCGGAACATTCACTTTGTGGCTATTTTTTTTGCGCTTGGAATTATAAAAACGCATTATTCTACAAAAAGTTTAATCTTGTTCTACCGATGTTTTTATTAATTTAAGGTTTATGAAAACGTTGTATGTGATGCGCCACGCCAAGTCAAGCTGGGCAGACCCGCTTCTGCCGGATTTCGATCGCCCGCTGAATGAAAGAGGCAAAGCCGATGCCCCCGAAATGGGCAAGCGCCTGAAGAAAAAAGGTATACACCCGGACCTAATCATTTCCAGCCCAGCGAGACGGGCTTTCAAAACGGCGCAAAAAGTTGCCAAGGCCATCGACTACCCGAAAAACAAAATCCTGACCGACAAAATGCTATACCTGGCCGGCACATCCACTATCCTGGCCGTTGTAAAAGAAACGGTAGATACGGTTGACTCCCTCATGATCTTTGGCCACAATCCCGGCTGGACAGACTTTGTCAATGAAATGACAGGCAGCCACATCGACAATATTCCCACTGCCGGCATTGCCGCCGTCCAATTTGACGTAAACAGCTGGGAAGGCATCGGCAAAAACAAAGGAAAGTTGCTGTTTTTTGATTATCCGAAGAAGGGAGGGTAGACTATTTTTGCCAGAACAACCGTATTATCAGCTTCTTAATTTTATGCAAAAAGTCAACTCGTCCTCCTATTCCACTCTTCTTTTTTTATTCTCTTTTCTCAGGGGCGGGTTTCCCACAAATGAAAATGCCAAAGGTTATATATTCGCCGGCTTTCACTACAAATATCGACTGCGGGTCAATTTCGTGTACCTACCAGTATTCAAATATTTTGGAAATTTTTCCTTCCCTAAATTCAAATAAGGTCATTCCCGGGTCTACTTCTTCAAGTTCACCGGATGCTGTTTTTTTAAAATAAACCCGATCCGTTACTAATGCATTAAGTCCAACAATCAAATTCCTGATTTTCACATCAGTGATTGAACCGTTGTAACTCCCATTCTTTTGATTATTGATATACCCTTCGTATATGTCGTTTCGTGAATAGCTCCCACCATATTTAGGGTGCACATAAACAAAATCGTCTGTAAATAAATTGAATAACTTATCTATATCGTCCCTGGTTGAGCTTTGCTGATATATTGTAAGGTTCAACGAGTAGTACTGCTCAACAACTATTCTTATTGAATCTTTGTATTGCTCCGTTAATTCCTGAGACTTAACGTCAATATGGAGGAAAAGAAGAAAGGAAATACATCCCAAAAATTTAATTAATTGACTCATATAAAATCGATTTAATATCACGTCCTTAACAACCACGTTAAAGACGTTAGTAGTTGAATTCTAAAACTTTATAAAGCTATTATTTCTCATTATATGGATTTTCATAATCTCTGCTATTAATCAATAAAAGCGGGTAAGATTCTCTCTGCGGTTATTTGCAAGACCCCATTTCCGTCGTTATTATGACCAGTAGCCACAACGATCAGATCAAGCTCCTCAATGACAATGATATACTGGCCGCCACCACCCTGGGCAGATGCGCTGTAATAGCTTTTATTGCCGTATTCCAGATCTGCACTCCACCAGTAATAACCGTATCCCTGATTAAAGACATCTTTACCACCTCCGTAGACGTCAACATCATCACCAGTTAAGAGGATCCTGCTGGTTGCTTTGGCGATAAACGCTTCCGGAACCAGCTGTTCACCATTCCACTTGCCTTTATTTATGGTCAATATTCCCAACTTGACCATATCGCGCGATGTTATGCTCGATTCCACTCCCGCAGTTGGCAGGCCGCTAACATCATTCTGCCAGCCATAATTCGTGATGCCCATTTTACCGAAAAGCTCATTTTTGATAAAGTCTTCAGCGGTGCCCGGTACGACGGCATCAAGGACTTGCATCACCAGCATTGCATCTCCCTGATATAAAAAACTCTGGGACTCCAAGGTAATAGGCGCACTATGCTCGAGGACAGCCTGAACATGCCCCTGGCCTTTTAGCTGAGCAGGGGTTTTCTCGAATTCTTCTCGTTGTTCTTCACTGATACGGATACCGGAACGCATCGTCAATGCCTGGTGGAGCGTGATCTTTTCTACACCCTCAACAAATTTTGTTGGGTCCAGGTCTTTGAGAAAGCTGACCAATGGCTTGTCCAAATCCTCCATAGTGAGATAGCCCAGTTGGATAGCACGGCCGAGCAACAAGCCGGTGTAGGCTTTAGTCGCTGACACCTGGGGATGGGGCAGATTGATGCGGCCACGTGTATAATAGGATTCAAATAAGAGCTTGCCCTTATGAGCAATAAGAAAGCTGTCGAAGATACCATATTTATTGTCGGCGATCTCCTGCGCTAGCTTAAGGATCATCGCCTTATCCCCACCATCGATGCCTAATTTGCCCACGAGGATACCATCCTTTCTATCCGTTGGCGCTGCATTGATAAAGGCTTCTTTGAGAACAGGAATATCCCAGAATGAGAGCGTGGCTTCGATGGCAGTTGCCTCGGGTGCGAGGCCATCACTTTGTTGGGAAAAGCTACTAGTTGTTAGTATAAGAAGAATAAAAAGTAGTAGTCCTGTTTTGCTTGTCATCGTTGTATTATTTACAAACACGGTAAACGCATTTAAGCTTTGCTTTTTAGTGGCGGGTGTCTCCACCCGCCATGGGGTCTGCTCTGCTCTGCCCGCGGTTGGTGGAGACACCAACCGCTTCACTAGTATTTACATATGTTTAGTAACGACCTGTTAATTAACTGAATAGATTCTTTGAATGTGTTTTTGATTGTTTTGTATCTTGCAAAAGATGTTTTTTTCTCTGATGTATTCAATCTAAATTTTGCCAACTGCTCTATAGCCTAATGAACTACTCTTAAGGAGCCATTTTATAATGATACATTTACATTAGAAAAGCCCTCAAAATGAACTTGAGACTTCTATCCTGTTTTCTTTTAGCGTGCTCCCTGTTACTTGTGACTTCTTGTTCCGAACCTCCTGTTTTCAAGAAACATGAGACCGTATTCCGCCTGGGAGATCAACAAGAATGGGCTGCTGAAAACTGGAGTGATCAGGACTGGAAAAAAAAATTAACATTCGTGCCGGATGGCCGGGTTTACTGGTCAAGGACTAAAATTGATATTTTAAAGGCCCCGGAACCTTTGCATCCGTATGGGCTTCAATTGGAGGTCTATGGTGAGTACGAGGCTTTTTGGGATGGAGTTTTGATTGGAAAAAATGGGAATCCGGGACAAGAAGCAAACAATGATCCCGAGGGTAAATTGTGGGCTACCTTTAGCATTCCTACACATCTCACAGAAAAGGGAGAACATCTGTTGGCCATACGATCGAGTATTTACTACTTCCCGGATCATGTAGGAATATGTGGAATAGAGATAGACAATTATGACGAGTTATTAACTGGCCGGCTTATCGAAACTTCCTATATGCACATTTTTGCAGGAGCCTTCCTGATTGCCTCACTGTATTTTCTTTTTCTTTACTTAAGCGATAAAAAAGAGTATCAAATGCTGATTTTCAGTATCTGTTGTTTTCTTTTTTTTAGTTTGACAATGATGGAGTTCGTTAAAACTTATGTGCCTATCCACTACAGTCTGCATCGTTTACGGTTAGAAGTCATTGGTATTCTAATGTTTGGCATTTCCTTTTTGATTCCGTTCTATTTTTCAATGCAGTTTTCTTTTCCAAAACGGAAATTTTTGTTAATCATTTATGCGGGTATTCTACTTTTTATCTTCATTATAAAATATGATTTCTTTGATTTTACAGCCTATAATATGGCGGTAAGCATGTGGTCTTTCTCGTTTGGAATAGTGGTTTTTGGGGTTTATAAAAAAATGCAGGGCGCTCGCCTGGTACTACTGGCGCTTATTGCATGCGTACTTATTCGTTTTGTCACTTCTTTTGGCATAAGCCTTTTCGCAGGTTTTAGTCTTATTCTTCTTAGCATGTTTTATTTACTTTCTCTCAGGATCAAAGAACAACGGCTTGCTTATGAGAATTCCCTGGTTCAATCTACGCGCCTGCGCCTGGAATTACTAAAAAAGAATATTCAACCTCATTTCCTCATGAACACCCTGACCTCATTAATAGATTGGGTGGAAGAATCACCTAAAAAAGGAGTTCTATTTATAGAATCGTTGGCCAAAGAATTTGATCTTTTTAACCAGATAGAAAATCAAACATTGATCCCTATTAC
>CAYUJK010000007.1:7039-16174 GCA_964444895.1 uncultured Roseivirgaceae bacterium | reverse complement strand
AACAGGGACAGGCTGGAGCAAGCTTTTAATCGGGCGATTGTTAAAGAAAAAACAGAAAACGACAAGATTAAAGTTTTAGCGATAAAAAAAAGAGGCCGGATACAACTAATACCTATTGAAAATTTACTTTACGTAAAAGGAGCAGGTACCTATACCGAGCTTTTCCTGACAGACGGAACAAAAGAACTGCATGATAAGTCACTTGAAAAGCTGGAACAGTTGTTATCTCATTCTTTTGAGCGTATCCACAAATCATACTTAGTGAAGATGTCTGAAGTAAAGGAAATTATTGTAGAATCGGGGAGTAAATATATGGCCGAGTTAAACAATGGAGAACTAATTCCTATCGGAAGAACCAAATACAAAGACATAAAGGCGAAGTGGCTTTAGGCACCACTACCTGCTTCGCATCAATTTGAATATGCTATACCCGCAGGAACTCAAATGAAAATAGGAACCGTTTAACCCATGCTTAATCAAGCGGCGAAGGTATAGAGGTACTACTGACAATTAGCCCGAAGCCTAACCGGAATAAAACTATGGCAATTCGCCCCTAAAACCCAAAACAAATGAACGACCCGTTCAGCAAACTTTCTTTGTTGTAGTGAAATCGTTCTTCTGAATCTGTTCTCAGCACCTTTCCGCCAGCAGCTTCCAGTACGGCCTGCCCGGCGGCAGTATCCCATTCCATGGTGGGACCGTGGCGGTAGTAGAGGTCGGCCTTGCCCTCGGCCACCATGCAGAATTTCAGGGAGCTACCCACTGATATGCTGTCCGTCACCTTGTATTTCTTCATCACTTCATTTTCCTCTTCACTGGCGTGGGAGCGGCTCTGCACGGCTATCCGGTTGTGTTCCTTGTAGTTCACCTCCAGGGATTGATACTCGCCATCGCCCACTTGCTTAAAAGCCTCATTGAGCATGGCATTGCCAAAATAGTAGGTGTTGGTAGCGGGGGCGTACACCACGCCAAGCATAGGGTAACCATCTTTGATCAACGCAATGTTTACGGTAAACTCTCCGTTACGTTTGATAAACTCTTTCGTGCCATCCAATGGATCCACCAACCAAAACAATTTCCAATTCTTTCGCTCTTCGTAAGTGATGTCTTTCCCTTCTTCTGACAACACGGGAATCTCCGGATAGAGCCTCTTCAGTTCCTTGTCGATTACCTTGTGGGAGGCTTCGTCGGCTAAGGTCAGGGGTGAGTCATCGGCTTTAAAATCGACTACATTGAAGAGTGTCTCGTCATTGTAAATTTTGAGGATTTCGTCTCCGGCTTTTTTGGCAATGTTCAGCAGGTCTTTTATTTCGATGTTCATGGTATGGCTTTTTTTGAGGGCCAAAAATACCATTAATGAGGATTTATTTAAATAATTAACTTTATAATACTATTTTTGCGGGAAATTTTTGTACAGGTGCAGAACATCTATCCCATTTTCGATACGATATTATCTTCTAAAGAAAAAGAATCTCTTTTACAACAAAAGTCGCTGGTGATCTGGATGGTGGGCTTATCCGGGTCGGGCAAAAGCACCCTGGCTCGGGCATTGGAAAACACCCTTCACGAAAAAGGCTACCTGACCCAACTTCTCGACGGCGACAATCTGAGAACGGGAATCAATAACAACCTGGGCTTTTCGGAAGAAGACCGGGTGGAAAATATCAGGAGGGCGGCGGAAGTATCGAAACTTTTTGCCAATTGCGGAGTAATAACTATTTGCTCGCTCATCAGTCCTACGCACCAAATCCAGGACATGGCCCGACGGGTTATCGGAGATAAGTATGTGGAAGTATTTATCAACTGTCCGCTGGAGGTGTGCGAAAAACGGGATGTAAAGGGGCTTTATGCCAAAGCCCGGCGCGGTGAGATCAAAAATTTTACGGGCATAGATTCCCCGTTTGAAGAGCCGGAGAAGCCAGAACTCATAGTGAATACACATATCGATAGCATAGAAGATTGCCACAACAAGTTAGTAGAGTTTGTTTTATCAAAAATCGAGTATAAGAACTAATCAATGCATTATAATCTATCACACTTAGACCAGCTGGAAAGCGAGGCCATTTTCGTCATGAGAGAGGTAGCTTCGCAATTTCAAAAACCGGTACTGTTGTTCTCCGGAGGAAAAGACTCCATCGTAATGGTGCACCTGGCCAAGAAAGCTTTTTGGCCGGCCAAGATACCTTTTCCTTTGATGCACATCGACACCGGGCACAACTTTGATGAGACCATCCAATTCAGGGATGACCTGGTACGAGAGGTGGGTGCTGAGCTCATCATAGCCTCGGTGCAGGAATCTATTGACAAAGGCAGGGCGGTAGAAGAAAAAGGACCCAATGCCAGCCGAAATGCGCTACAAACGGTAACCCTGCTGGATGCGATCGAAGAACACCAGTTTGACGCCGCCTTTGGCGGTGGCCGACGCGATGAAGAAAAAGCCCGCGCCAAGGAGCGGTTTTTCTCGCACCGCGACGAATTCGGGCAGTGGGACCCAAAAAACCAAAGGCCTGAACTGTGGAACCTGTTTAATGGCAAAAAACACGTCGGCGAACACTTTAGGGTGTTCCCACTGAGCAACTGGACCGAGATGGACGTATGGCAGTACATTGCCAAAGAAAAAATAGCCATCCCCAACATCTATTTTTCTCACAAACGCGAAGTAGTAGAGCGGAATGGAATGCTATTGGCCAACTCACCCTATCTAAAGCTCAAAGACTCCGAGCAGGTGTTGGAAAAAGTAGTACGCTGCCGCACCGTAGGCGACATGACCTGTACGGGTGTGGTAGAATCCATTGCCACCACCCTTGATGACATCATCGCAGAAGTGGCCGCTGCCCGGGTAACGGAACGAGGCGGAAGAGCCGACGACAAGCGCTCCGAAACAGCGATGGAAGACCGAAAGAGACAAGGCTATTTTTAGTAAATATGTTATGATTTATTGGGACACTACGTCTACTTTATGTTCCATTTACTCGCCCAATGACGAATAACATAATAACTCAATAACCAATAGGAAAAATGACAGAGACAATATCCACAGAACAATATTTAAATATGGACCTGCTGCGGTTCACCACGGCAGGATCAGTAGATGACGGCAAAAGCACTCTGATAGGCCGGCTGCTATACGATAGCAAATCCATATTCGAAGACCAGCTTGATGCCGTAGAACAAGCCAGCAAAAGCATGGGCGACCACCAGGTAAACCTGGCCCTGCTCACCGATGGACTGAAAGCAGAAAGAGAACAAGGAATCACGATTGATGTGGCCTACCGGTATTTTGCCACTCCCAAGAGAAAGTTCATTATCGCCGATACTCCCGGACATATCCAGTATACCCGCAACATGGTTACCGGCGCCTCCACCGCCAACCTGGCCATAGTACTTGTGGACGCACGGCATGGTGTAGTAGAGCAAACCTGCCGACACGCATTTATCGCATCATTGCTACAGATAAAGCACCTGGTACTATGCGTGAATAAGATGGACCTCGTGGAATATTCCGAAGAGGTTTTCAACAAAATAAAATCTGTTTTTGACGACTTCAGCTCCAAGCTGGAGATCCAGGACATTCACTACATTCCCATTTCGGCATTGAAGGGCGACAACGTAGTGGAAAAGTCAGAAAACATGCCCTGGTACAAGGGCGCGACACTGTTGTACACGCTTGAAAATGTGCATATTGCCAGCGATCAAAATTTTGTAGATCCACGATTTCCAGTTCAGCGTGTTATCCGGCCTCAATCGATCGAATATCATGATTTCCGGGGTTACGCAGGAAGGGTAGAAGGCGGAATTTTCAAACCGGGCGACGAAGTACTGGCTATGCCCTCGGGCTTTACTACGAAAATCAAATCCATCGAAACCCATAACGAAAAGCTGGGAGAGGCCTTCCCGCCGATGTCGGTAGTGATGACCCTGGAAGATGAAATTGACATTAGCAGGGGAGATATGATCGTGAAGCCGAATAACCAGCCACATACCGGCCAGGATATTGATCTTATGGTTTGCTGGCTTAATGACAAAAAACTGATGCCGGGAAAAAAATACGCTTTTAAGCACACCACCAAAGAAGGCCGTTGTGTGATAAAAGAAGTCCTATACAAGGTAAACATCAACACCCTGCATAAAATAGAAGGTGATTCGGAAATGGGGCTCAACGAGATCGGTCGCATTAAGGTGCGAACCACTGTGCCGCTCTTTTACGACAGCTACAAGAAAAATCGCGCCACGGGCAGCATGATTCTGATAGAAGAAGGTACTAATGAAACGGTCGGCGCCGGAATGATTATTTAACAAACCGAATCCTAATCATTGAATCTGTGAAAGAGAAAGTTGAAGAGCTAAAAAACGAGATTGCAAGCTTCGTAGCCAAAAACCACGATGAGCTGGAAGCATTTCGTATGAAATTCATCAGCCGGAAAAGCGTGGTGGGTGATCTCTTCAATGAAATGAAAAACGTGGCTCCGGAAGAACGCCGGGCATTCGGCGCCATCCTGAACGACCTGAAAAATGCCGCACAGGACAAATTTAAGGAGCTGATAGCCTCATTGGAAGAGACAGACGGCGCGCTGGACGAACACGCAATAGACCCCACGCTGCCGCCGGTACCCGATCAGTTAGGCAGCATCCATCCGCTCACCATTACCAAGGCGCGAATTATTGAGATTTTCAAAAGGATTGGCTTTAATGTATCCGAGGGCCCGGAAATAGAAGACGACTGGCACAATTTCACGGCACTAAATTTCCCGGAAAACCATCCGGCCAGGGAAATGCAAGACACTTTCTTTATCGAAAAAAGCCCCAACAGCAGTTCGACCGAGGGGCAAGTAGCGCTGCGCACCCATACTTCCTCTGTACAGGTAAGGGTAATGGAAACTGAAAAGCCACCTATCCGAACACTTTCGCCCGGGCGGGTGTATCGCAACGAAGCCATCTCGGCACGCGCGCATTGCATGTTTCACCAGGTAGAGGGCCTCTACATTGACCGGAATGTGAGTTTCAAAGACCTGAAAGAAACATTGCTGTACTTTTCGAGAGAGTTCTTTGGAAAAGACACCAAAATAAGGCTCCGGCCTTCGTATTTCCCCTTTACTGAGCCCAGTGCTGAGCTGGATATCTCCTGCTTTTTGTGCAAACAAAAGGGCTGCAATATTTGCAAATACACAGGTTGGGTAGAAATAGGAGGGTGCGGCATGGTAGACCCTAACGTACTAAAAAACTGCAACATCGACCCCGAAGAATACACGGGATATGCCTTTGGAATGGGCATAGAGCGCATCGCCATGCTGAAATACCAGATCAACGACCTAAGGCTGTTCACCGAAAATGATATCCGCTTTCTACAGCAATTCCGGTCTGTAAATTGGTAATCAGATTTTATCGCACGGAATAGTTCGGCGCCTCTCTGGTAATTTGAATGTCGTGCGGATGGCTCTCCCTCACACCTGCCGCGGTAATTTTCACAAACTTGGCATTGTGCAGATCGTCAATTGTTTTGGCGCCACAATACCCCATTCCGGCTCGCAAACCACCAATGAGTTGATATAACACCTCCGCCACCATTCCTTTGTAAGGCACCCTACCGCTGATCCCCTCGGGTACCAGCTTTTTGATTTCGTCTTCAGCGTCCTGGAAGTAGCGGTCTTTCGAACCTTCTTCCATCGCTTCTACTGACCCCATACCACGGTACGATTTGAATTTTCGTCCTTCGTAGATGATCACTTCACCGGGAGCTTCTTCCGTGCCAGCCAATAGCGAGCCGATCATCACGCTCTTCGCGCCGGCGGCCAATGCCTTCACGATGTCGCCGGAATACCGGATTCCACCATCGGCAATTACCGGAACACCCTTCTTTTCCAACGCACTGGCGCAATCGTACACTGCTGAAAGCTGTGGCACGCCCACACCAGCAATTACCCGGGTAGTACAGATGCTTCCTGGTCCTACACCCACCTTCACCGCGTCAGCTCCCGCATCTGCTAGTACCATGGCAGCCTCCGCAGTGGCCACATTACCCACTATCAGGTCAATATCCGGAAATTCGGCTTTTATCTTTTTAAAGCTTTCGATTACATATTTCGAATGGCCATGAGCGGTATCGATGCTCAGCACGTCCACACCTGCATTTACGAGGGCTGTCACCCGTTCCAGCACATCGGGCGTAACACCCACCGCTGCTCCTACGCGTAGCCTGCCGTAGTTGTCCTTGCAGGCATTGGGCCGGTCTCTGTTTTTGAGGATATCCTTGTAAGTGATCAGCCCAAGCAACTTGCCATTCTTGTCTACTATTGGCAACTTTTCGATTTTGTGTTGCTGTAGTATTTCTTCGGCCTTGCTCAGGTCAATTTCTACTTCTGCGGTAATCAGGTTTTCCCGCGTCATCACTTCCCTCACAGGCTTATTAGGCAGCTTTTCAAACCTCAAATCCCTGTTGGTAACAATGCCTGCCAGCCTGTTATCGCCATCCACTACGGGTATGCCGCCAATCTTATATTCTTTCATGATCTTGTTGGCATCCCCTACCTTAGCATTGATATCCAGGGTAATAGGGTCGAGAATGAGGCCACTTTGTGAGCGCTTTACCTTGCGGATTTGCAGGGCCTGTTTCTCGATGCTCATGTTTTTGTGGATGAAGCCAAGCCCTCCTTCCAGCGCCATAGCAATGGCCAGGTCAGACTCGGTCACGGTGTCCATGGCGGCAGACACAAAGGGAATATTGAGTTCTATGTTTCGGGTAAGTCTTGTTTTGGAAATGGTTTCCCTGGGCAGGATTTCTGAATAACCGGGAACAAGAAGCACATCATCGTAAGTGAGCGCTTCTACTTGGAATTTTTCTGGAGTCTTTAGCATAGCAAATAACTTTATAGAATGTTATTTGCGGGTCAAAATTAGACATAAGACCTGACATGAAAAAATAATTTGAAAGAAAGATTTTTCGGCCAGCAAAGTCAACAGATTCTTGACCGGAAAAAGTGTATCGGGTTTTGGATCGGCCTGGGTCAAACACCTCTTTTTTTTAGGCTTTTTTGTCTCCAAAAATGTAGTGCCGTTCATTCAAAAACCCGCATCACCGCTCCCAACGCAGTGATGACTTGCAGTTTACAGCAGTTACCAATACCTTTCAGGAACCATTTATTTTGGTGAATGGCTTATTTCACTCGGCTATGGCGCAGAGAAAATTTTTTATTGCAGGCATTTTTTTGATAGTGGGAACGATCTTTTTTCGCTGTGGTGAGGAAATCAACGCAGATAAAGAAACGGGATCAAAACCAGAAGCAATACCTGCTAGTCCATATACATTGCAGGAGGGCAAGCTTGTTGCCCTGGTAGACAACAGCCTTAGCAGTTACTTTATCTACAAAGGCGAGCCCAAGGGTTTCGAATTCGAAATGCTAAGCCGGTTTGCCCAAAGCAAAAATCTAAAACTCGAAGTCAAAATCATTGATGACGTCGATCACATCCTCGATAGCCTGAAAGAAGGTTTTGGCGACCTGGCGGCGGCCAACCTCACCATCAGCCGCGTAAGGGAAGAGAATATCAATTTTTCGGAGCCGCTATTTCGCACACGCCAGGTGCTGGTACAACGGCTGCCGGAAAACCACCGCGCGCTGACCGCCGACCAGATCGACAAAATGCTGATTCGCGATCCCCTTGACCTCGAAAATGCGGAAATAGTAGTGAGAAAAAACTCTTCGTACTACCGTCGTCTGGTGAATTTCACCAGTGAGACCAATACCCGCATCGAAATCCGCGAAGCGCCCTCTACAATGGTCACCGAAAACCTGATCAGCATGGTGGTAAACGGAGAGATTGACTATACGATATGCGACGAAAATATCGCCAACTTCCTGGTAGTATATTATAAAAATCTCGATGTGAAAACACCCATGAGCCTTTCGCAGCACGTAGGATGGGCAGTGCGAAAAGAATCGTCACAATTATTGGACTCCATCAATGACTGGATAAGCCGGGAAAAAGGAAAATTTGCTTTCAACGTGATTTTCAACAACTATTTCGAACCGGGGTCCAAAACGCGACGAGATGTAAGCGTTGATTATGAACACATTCGCAGTGGCAAGATTTCCGACTACGACGAGCTAATCCGCCAATATTCGGCCAATATCAATTGGGACTGGAAGCTGCTCTCGGCGCTAATCTACAAAGAGTCGGCATTCAATGCTCAGGCCCAATCATGGGCGGGCGCCATGGGTCTTATGCAAGTGATGCCGCGCATTGCCGATTCGTACGGAATTGACTCCAATCAGCTAATGATTCCCGAAATCAACCTTGTGGCCGGCACAAGGCACCTTCACTGGCTGCAGCGACAGTGGAACACCATCATTCCCGACAGTGCGGAGGCGCTGAAGTTTACGTTGGCTTCCTACAATGTGGGCTTTGGCCACGTATCCGATGCCCGGCGACTGGCTAAAAACGCAGGAATGAACCCCGACAAATGGAACAATAGTGTGGAGCAGATGCTGCTACTGAAATCAAAGCCGGAATACTACAATCGTCCTGAAGTGCGCTATGGATATTGCCGCGGCTCCGAGCCAGTCAACTATGTCAGGGATATCCTGGAACATTATTCTTTTTATCTTGAGTTCGATTCGAGTCCTTTATTGTCAATGGTCTTTTGATGAAATTCCTGTGACAGGACTAAATGCAGACCTGCCAACCGCAGTACGGGCTATGATTCGCGCACTTGAAGAAGCAAGGTATACCAACTCTAAATTTTATGTAAATGAAGCCATACAACACCCTCCCCACTGGTAGAATACACTCAATTGACGTGTTGAGGGGCATCACAATCTTATCAATGATTTTTGTAAACGAAGTGGCTGGCATGAACAACATTCCCCAATGGATGCAACATGCCCAGGCGGATGACGACTACATGACATTTGCAGACCTCGTATTTCCTGCCTTCCTTTTTATTGTTGGTATGTCTATTCCGATAGCCATTCATGCAAGAATCCTTAAGGATGAACGTTTCTGGCCGCTGCAAGGCCATGTGCTAATACGCACACTGGGGCTGCTAACACTGGGTTTCTTTATGGTAAATGCAGAAAGCGGGCACAACGAAAGCGCCATGGGCATGTCGATTCACCTGTGGTCAATTAGCTTCTATATCGC
>CAYUJK010000007.1:1815-6939 GCA_964444895.1 uncultured Roseivirgaceae bacterium | reverse complement strand
TGGCCCACACGGCCATCGTATTGTCAGGGATAGGCTTATCACTGATTATCTTCAACCAGCCTTCCATAAACAGCCTCGTCCGTAGGGTGCAGCTTGGAGCAGCCTTTGCCGCTGTACTTTTTGCAGTGGGCTATTTTCTCCGTGCGCATTTTGGCATTTCGAAGATACACGCCACGCCCACATGGTGCCTCTACAGCGCTGCTACATGCATCATTCTCTTTCTGCTCATGTACATTTTGACGGATGTGCTGGGCAAAACCCGGTGGACAAAACTTTTTGGTCCTGCAGCTTCAAATCCACTTCTCACCTATATCATCCCTTTCATTCTATGGGCGCTGTATAGTTACTTTGAATTCTACCCCTTGCCCGCGTCCCTTCGTTCGGGAATTACCGCCATTCTGTTCTGCATTCTGTATGCCTTTGCCATCTTATGGATAGTGAAAGGCCTGAACAAGCTGGGAATAAGACTGCGCCTGTAGGAAGTTTTTTTGCAAAAAAGAAATATGAAGCGTTACTTTCGCATAAACCTGTCAATGTGAAAAAGAGTCGGCTTCAAAACTATGGCATTCTTTTCCTTTCTCCCCAAATACTTATAACTTTGCCGAAATTTTGTAGAAGATAATCTTTCATTCAAAATCCCATCTTTAACTTATGCCAAAAGATTCAAGCATTAAATCAGTACTGATAATAGGTAGCGGCCCGATTATCATAGGGCAGGCGTGCGAGTTCGATTATTCAGGTTCCCAGGCCTCCAGGTCATTGCGGGAAGAAGGTATTGAGGTTACGCTCATCAATTCCAACCCGGCGACGATCATGACTGACAAGGTGACGGCGGACAATGTCTACCTGAAACCTCTGACGAAGAAGTCGATTGTCGAGATACTGGAGAAACACAAAATCGATGCAGTTCTTCCCACCATGGGAGGGCAGACTGCACTGAACCTGGCTATTGATTGCGACAATGCAGGAATATGGGAAAAATATGACGTAAGGATCATCGGCGTTGATATAAATGCCATCCAAACCACTGAAGACAGGGAGAAATTCCGTTTGAAGATGGGAGAGCTTGGCGTAAACGTGTGCAAGGGCAAAACGGCCAATTCCTTCCTGGAAGGCAAAGAAATAGCACAGGAAATCGGCTTTCCCCTCGTAATCCGCCCCTCATTCACGCTCGGTGGTAGCGGAGGTGGGTTCGTAAACAAGCCTGAGAATTTCGAAAAAGCCCTCAACAACGGGCTTCATGCTTCTCCGATCCACGAGGTGTTGATAGAGCAAAGTATTCTGGGATGGAAAGAATACGAGCTGGAGCTTCTTAGGGACAGCTCCGGTAACATCATCATTATATGCTCGATTGAAAACTTCGATCCCATGGGCGTACACACGGGCGACTCCATCACCGTGGCGCCAGCTATGACGCTTCCAGACACTGTCTATCAAAACATGCGCGACCTGGCCATCAGGATGATGAATGGCATTGGGAAGTTTGCCGGTGGCTGCAATGTGCAATTCGCTGTAAATCCTGATGACGACACCATTGTGGGTGTTGAAATCAACCCCAGGGTATCGCGTTCTTCAGCCCTGGCTTCAAAAGCCACCGGATATCCCATCGCCAAAATCGCTGCAAAGCTGGCCATTGGGTACCACCTCGACGAACTGCAAAACCAGATCACCAAAAGTACACCGGCCTTCTTTGAGCCGGCGCTAGACTATGTGATCGTAAAAATACCGCGTTGGAATTTTGATAAGTTCAAAGGCGCTGACCGGGAGCTCGGCCTGTCGATGAAGTCGGTGGGAGAAGTAATGGGCATCGGAAGGAATTTTCAGGAGGCCCTGCAGAAAGCTTGTCAGTCGCTGGAGATCAGGCGAAACGGCCTCGGCGCCGATGCCAAAGAGCTTACCGACAGAGACCAGATTATGCACAGCCTGGCCAACCCAAGCTGGAACAGGCTGTTTCACATCTACGACGCCTTTAAGTTGGGCATTCCGTTTAGCACCATCCAGAAAGCTACGAAAATCGACAAGTGGTTCTTGCATCAGATCGAGGAGCTTATTCTCCTGGAAAAAGAGATCCAAAAATACACACTCGATAGCATCCCTAAAGAGCTGATGCTGGAAGCCAAGAAAAAAGGCTATGCCGACCGCCAGATAGCGCACCTGCTGAGCTGCCTGGAAAGCCAGGTATACAATAAAAGAATAGAAATGAGTATCGACAGGGTCTACAAGCTGGTAGATACCTGCGCGGCAGAGTTTAAGGCAGAGACTCCATACTATTATTCTACGTTTGCCGAAGAAAACGAGTCAGGCACAAATAACAAGAAGAAAAAAATAGTAGTGCTGGGCGCCGGGCCAAACCGGATAGGCCAGGGAATAGAGTTTGACTACTGCTGCGTGCATGGGGTGCTTGCCGCCAAAGAGTGTGGATATGAAACCATTATGATCAACTGTAACCCGGAGACCGTTTCTACGGACCCTGATATCTCTGACAAGCTCTATTTCGAGCCGGTATTCTGGGAACACATCTACGACATCATCATGCATGAGAAGCCCGAAGGGGTAATTGTGCAGTTGGGCGGACAAACAGCCCTGAAGCTGGCCGAGAAGCTGGACAGGTATGGCATCAAGATCATCGGTACCGATTTCAAATCGCTCGACTTGGCCGAGGATCGCGGAAACTTCAGCACTTTGCTGAAAGACAACGACATCCCCTACCCCGAATTCGGCACCATAGAGTCTGCTGATCAGGCGCTGGAACTTTCGAAAAAGATCGGTTTCCCACTACTGGTGAGGCCTTCCTACGTGCTCGGTGGGCAAAGCATGAAGATTGTCATCAACGAAGAAGAACTCGAAGCACACGTGGTGAAAATACTTCGGGACATACCGGGCAACAGAGTCCTGCTGGATCACTTCCTGGACGGAGCCATCGAGGCCGAGTCCGATGCCATCTGCGACGGCGAAGACGTCTATATCATCGGCATTATGCAACACATAGAGCCGGCAGGTATACACTCAGGCGATTCCAATGCGGTACTGCCACCTTACAACCTTGGCGACTTCGTGATTCAGCAAATAGAAGCCTACACGAAGAAAATAGCGCTCGCGCTGAATACCGTAGGGCTTATCAATATCCAGTTTGCTATCAAAGACGACAAGGTGTACGTGATAGAAGCAAACCCGCGCGCTTCTCGTACCGTGCCATTTATTTGCAAGGCGTATGACGAGCCCTACGTGAACTACGCTACGAAGATCATGCTGGGAGAGAAAAAGATAAAGGATTTCAATTTCGATCCAAAAAAACACGGATATGCCATCAAAGAGCCCGTATTTTCGTTTAACAAGTTCCCGGACGTCAACAAGGAGTTGGGGCCGGAAATGAAGTCAACCGGCGAATCGATCTATTTTATAGATGACCTTTTCGACGATTACTTCCTGAAACTGTATTCAGAAAGAAACCTCTATCTTAGCAAATAAAAAAACTGGGGATGGTCAAGTTTTTGATATTCATACTTCTCATACTTCTTCCCATCATTTTCCTGAACCTTATGCTGAACGGGTTGTTTCGTTTTTTCGGATTCAACCCCCGGCAAAAGCAACAGAACTCCGGCACGCGTCAAAAAAAACCGGGTAGCGTAAACATCGACTATGTGCCAAAAAACGGCAAGGAAAAGTTTGGCGACAATTTCAAAGGGGGAGAGTATGTGGACTATGAGGAAGTGAAGTGATTTTAACTATATTGCAATCGAAATTGAAAAAATATGGCGTGGTTTCTTAGAAAAGACAAGGGCATACAGACACCGACCGAAGCTAAGAAAGATGTTCCAGATGGGCTGTGGTATAAAACCCCCAACGGAAAGATCATCCACATTCGGGAGCTGAAAAGCAACTGCTATGTATGTCCTGATGATGACTTCCATGTGCGAATAGGATCTAAGGAATATTTCGAGATACTGTTTGACGACAATAAATTCACGGAACTCGACAAAGACATGTCTTCCGCCGATCCGCTGAAATTTGTGGACAGCCAGCCTTACCCCAACCGAATCAAATCTTCGCAGGAAAAAACAGAGCTGAAAGATGCTGTTCGTACTGCTTATGGCAAAATGAACAATATGCCCGTGGTAGTAGGGTGTATGGATTTTAACTTTATTGGCGGATCTATGGGTTCGGTGGTGGGTGAAAAGATAGCCCGCGCCATCGATCACTCCATTAAGAACAAGAAGCCATTCATCATGATTTCCAAATCGGGTGGCGCCCGTATGATGGAAGCGGGATTCTCGCTGATGCAGATGGCCAAGACATCTGCCAAATTAGCCCTGCTGTCAGAAGCCCGGATACCTTTTTTATCCCTACTCACTGATCCCACTACCGGCGGAGTTACCGCATCGTATGCTATGCTGGGCGATTTCAACATCGCGGAGCCGGGAGCCCTTATTGGCTTCGCAGGCCCTAGGGTGATTCGGGAAACCATCGGCAAAGACCTGCCCAAAGGTTTCCAAAGCTCGGAATTTCTGCTGGAACACGGCTTCATCGATTTTATCGTAGACCGCAGGCAATTAAAATCGAAGCTTTCCACGCTGCTGAAGATGATTGCATAGTTGCCAAAAAAGCCGCCGTACGGGTGTGCTGCAAAAGCTAAAAAAAATAATTCTGCACTGTTAATAAAGGATTATATAAATATATTTGCATTCTAAAAAAACACGGAAAATTAAGGAGTTGATTTATGGGCCCAGTAATAATTTCTTCAATAATCGCCTTCACTATTGTCATTATTCTGCTGGTGTTGGTATTGCTCTATGCACAGTCAAAGCTCGTGCAATCGGGTGATGTGAAAATCATTATTAACGGTGATGAGAAAAACCCACTTGTGGCAAGTGCGGGGTCTTCTCTGCTGTCAACTCTGGGAAACAAGAAAATTTTCCTGCCTTCTGCCTGCGGTGGCGGTGGCACCTGCGCCATGTGCAAATGCGTGGTAGAAGACGGCGGTGGTGAAGTATTGCCTACTGAAGTAGGGCACCTGAGCCGCCAGGAACAGAAAGAAAAAGTGAGGCTTTCCTGCCAGGTGAAGGTAAAAAATGACATGAGGATAAAAATTCCGGAAGAAATATTCGGAATCAAGAAATGGGAATG
>CAYUJK010000007.1:0-1715 GCA_964444895.1 uncultured Roseivirgaceae bacterium | reverse complement strand
GGAAATATCATCATGCTTAATATCAGGATAGCTACACCACCCTGGGATCGCGATGCCGGCAAGTGGATGGACGTGAATCCCGGGATATGCTCTTCTTATGTATTCAGCCGGAAGCCTGGCGACAAGGTGACGATTTCCGGCCCTTACGGAGAGTTTTTCATCAACCCTACCGAAAGAGAAATGATCTACATAGGTGGTGGAGCTGGAATGGCGCCGCTGCGGTCGCACATCTTCCACCTTTTCCACACAGAAAAAACCAAGCGTAAGGTGTCTTACTGGTACGGAGGCCGTTCGAAACGCGAGCTTTTCTACCTGGATCACTTCAAAAAAATTGAAAAAGAATTCCCTAACTTCAACTTCCATATCGGCCTGAGCGAACCGCTGAAAGAAGATAACTGGAAGGTAAAGAAAAGCCTTGATGATAAAGAGGGTGATGGCTACGTAGGATTCATTCACCAGGTACTTTACGACAACTACCTGAAAAACCACCCCGACCCGGAAGAAGTAGAGTTTTACCTGTGCGGACCTCCGCTCATGAATGCCGCCGTAACAAAGATGCTGGACGACATGGGAGTCCCTCCTGAAAATATTCGATTCGACGATTTTGGAGGTTAGTAGCCTTATCCATAAATTTCAAGGGAGAATCTCAAATTCTCCCTTTTTTGTTCGTAACATCAAGACGTCATGGATCTTAAAATTTTCTTTAGCCCCATCAAAGAAGAAGTCTACTCAGGGATAAAAGACCCCCATTCGTTTTACAAAAGCATCAACATATTTGCCGAAATACAGCCTGACCACAAGGGTGCAAATATAGCTCTTATAGGTATTGAAGACGCCAGAGGCGGCGGCGACAACCAAGGGGCCGAAAAAGGCGCCGACGAGATCAGAAAAAAGCTATACCGGCTAAAAAAAGGCAGCGGCGCCTATAAGATCGTGGATCTGGGAAACCTGAACCCTGGAGTAGACGCGGAAGAGACACACTTTCGCATCAGGGAAGTATGCGCTATTCTCATTGAAAAAGACATCTTACCCGTTTTGATAGGCGCCACGCACGACCACACCTTTGGCCAATACCTGGCCTACGAGGGAATGGAAAAGCTTGTTAGCCTCCTCAATATTGATGCGTTTCTCGATCTTGATGACGACGTGAAAGAGATCAACCATAAAAATCACTTGCACAAACTGATGATGTACGAGAACAACTTTTTGTTCAACCTATGCCAAATGGCTTATCAATCGTACCTCATCGATAACGACACCCTGGCCGTACTGGAAAAGCTGTATTTTGATTCGTACAGGCTGGGGTATTTGCGGCAAAGTCTCAAAGAAATGGAGCCGGTGATCCGCGAAGCCGACCTGATGAGTTTTGATATCACTGCTATTAAATCGTCTGACGCCCCTGGCAACGCCAATGCGCAGCCGTTTGGGCTTACGGGCGAAGAAGCTTGCCAAATATGCTGGTATGCCGGCCTTAACGAAAAGCTAAGTTCAGCGGGATTTTATGAGTATAACCCCGACTTTGACGACGCCAATAAAAAAACAGCTTCGGTAGTAGCTACCATGATCTGGTATTTTATTGAGGGCTATTATCACCGGAAAGATGAGAGCAACTTCAGAGGAAACGACTACTTAAAATATGTGGTATCGATGCCTGTGGAGCCTGCTTCCATCGTTTTTTACAAAAGTAAACTGAGTGAAAAATGGTGGATGGAGGT
>CAYUJK010000006.1:28283-29857 GCA_964444895.1 uncultured Roseivirgaceae bacterium | reverse complement strand
AGCGAAGCATCGGTAGCTGGCTCCGTTACCTCGATAATGTGATATCCAAACTGGCTTTCCACTACATTTCCGATCAGTCCTCGTGTTCGGGCATTAAACACCGCATTTTCAAAGGGTGGCACCATTTTTCCACGGCCAAACCAGCCCAAATCGCCGCCTTTGGCTGCCGAACCGGGATCTTTACTGTTTTCCCTGGCCAACTGCCCGAAATCGGTTCCGCTCCGAAGCTGACGCAAAATGCCCTCGGCTTCTCTTCGGGCCTTTGCCTTTTCGGCGTCGGTTTCATTTTCCCAGGTAATAAGGATATGGCGGGCACGCGCAGCCTCTACGGTGTCGGTGCCTACTTCCGAAATCTTGTAGAGTGTCAGGTATCCATTCACGTAGTAGGGCCCTCTCACATCACCTTCTGAGAGATTGCTGAAGTTACCCTGAAGTTGCGAAGGAAGCATGTCTACCGAATACTTGCCATAAAAATCGCGGCTGTCCGTTCTTGACTTGGCAAACAACGAGTCGTCGTTTACGGTTTTGAACTCCTCCGCTATCCTGGCCATTTCTTCTTTGAAATACAGGGTGTCTTCAGAGGAAGGGTACACGTCAATTGTTACAAAACTCAGATCCCTACCCTCTTCTATTTTGAAGTCTTCTTTATGTTCATTGTAATATTTCTTGAGATCTTCATCGGAATACGATATCTCGTCAGCGGAAACAAATGAATAAGGCGCGTACAAGTATTTAATCTCCGCTACTGATGTTTCTTCCTGATAGGCCCGCTGTGCTTCGGGGTCAGTTGCGTATATCGATTTCACAAACAGGTTATCGTACTTGAGGCGGTATCGTGCAGGATCGAGGCTTTTCTCCAGCAGATCCCAAAATATTTTCTGAGGATGATTGTCCGGCACGGTATTGAGGTTTTTCAGGTGCTGCAAAATGGCGTTTCTGTCAAACTCGCCCGTTTCGGGGTTGGTAAAATACTGCCTGATATTGAAGTCCACATTCTGGCCTTGCAGCATATCCCAGTGTTCGTCTTCGGTAACCGTGAGACCGAGCTCGTCATATTGCTGCTGAAACGCAATTTTCACGATCATCATTTCCCAGGCTTGCTGGCGAAGGGTGTGCATATCATTTTCCGACGGGCTGCGCTCGGTACGCAAAGTGAAGTTGTAGACGAGCTCATCGAGTTCTCGTTGAAACTCCGTCACGTCGATCTTCTCACCGGCTATCTCACCTATTTGAGTATCGTTTTTTCCGAGTATGGCCGAGTTAGATGTAAAGAGGTCAGTGCCCACTACAAACAAACCCATCGCCACGGCTACTATACCTACTGCCAGTCCGGCTCTTTTTCTTATATTATTAATCAGTGCCATAAATTTTTAAATAAAAGTGGGGCAAAAATATGTACTTAGATAGTTAAAATCAAAAATTGTCAACAACTATAATTTTCTCTTCACTTCTCGCTGCTCGAAAGGCTCTATGTTGTCTCCCACCTTAAGATCATTGAAGTTTTTGATACTGATACCGCATTCAAATCCTGAGCGCACTTCGTTCACGTCATCTTTAAATCTCTTCAGTGCCGA
>CAYUJK010000006.1:22394-28183 GCA_964444895.1 uncultured Roseivirgaceae bacterium | reverse complement strand
TTTCCGCGATGGTCAAACATGGCCTTTACACGTCCGTGGTGAGCACCTGCCAGCAGCACATCTCCTGATTTCAACGTTCCATTTTGCACCAGCACGGTGGCTACGTAGCCGCGACCTTTGTCAAGCTCGGCCTCAACCACTGTACCTGAAGCAGGCTTGTCAGGATTAGACTTCAATTCGAGGAGTTCAGCTTCCAGCAATATCTTCTCCAGCAAGTCATCGATACCTTTACCAGACTTGGCTGATATTTCCTGGCACTGGTACTTGCCTCCCCAGTCTTCCACCAGGATATTGATGTTAGCCAGTTCTTCCTTGATTTTATCAGGATTAGCGTTTGGCTTATCAATCTTGTTAATGGCGATAATAATTGGCACATCTGCTACCTGGGCGTGGTTGATCGCTTCTTTAGTTTGAGGCATCACTGCGTCATCAGCCGCTACTACTACTACCACAATATCGGTGACTTTGGCGCCCCGCGCACGCATAGCGGTAAATGCTTCGTGACCCGGCGTATCCAGGAACGCCACGCGCTTTCCGCTTTCTGTCATTACATCGTAAGCACCGATATGCTGGGTGATCCCTCCCGCTTCGCCTTCGGTCACCTTGGAGCTCCTGATATAGTCAAGTAACGAAGTCTTACCATGGTCTACGTGCCCCATGATGGTTACGATGGGTGCGCGATCTTTCAAATCTTCCGGGCTATCTTCCTCTTCAATGATGTCGGTATTGTCTTCCTCGCTGCCAAACTGCACGCTGTAACCAAACTCATCTGCGATGAAGGTGATGGCCTCGGCGTCCAGCCTTTGGTTGATGGAAACGAACATGCCAAGACTCAGGCAGGTAGAGATTACTTCGTTTACATTCACGTTCATCATTGATGCCAGGTCGTTGGCCGAGATAAATTCGGTCACCTTCAGTACTTTGGCATCTTCCTGTCTTTTGAGCATTTCTTCCTCATGCGCTTCGGCAATGGCTGAGCGTTTCTCCTTCCTGTACTTGGACCGGTTGGATCCGCTGCCTTTTCCTCCGCTCAGTTTTGCCAGAGTGGCTTTGATCTGCTCTTGTATTTCTTTATCCGTAAGTTCTTCTTTCTTAACTCTGGCACGTGAAGAAAAGCCAGGCTTGCGCTTACTTGCGTCCCTGTTATCAACCGCCTGACCCCGCGGGCTTCCCTCCTGCTCTCTGCGAATACGTTTTCTGGGTCGCTTTTTCTTTTTCTTGTCCTTAGCATCATCAGAAGAAGCTACCGGACCATCCTCTTTCTTTACTTTCTTCTCGGGCAGGTCTATCCGGCCCACTACTTTCAGCCCCTTGAGTGTTTCGGCCTTGGCTTCTATTACTTTCGATTCTTCGGCTTCTTTTTTGGGCTCGGGCGTTTCTTTCTTTACTTCTTCAACCTTGGGAGCAGGCTCTTCTTTTGGCTGAACTTTTTCCTCCACCTTGGCGACAGGCTTTTCGGCCTCCACCGGTTTAACTTCTTCTTCTTTTTGTTCAGGTTCGGCAGCTTGCTTGGGCTTTTCCAGGTCTATCTTACCTACTACCTTGATACCCTGAAGTTTGGGAACAGACGATCTTACCGTTTCTTCATCTTGTGGAGCCTGGGCGTCTGCTCCGGGAACATTTTTAATAAGAATTTCTTCCTCCTCATCATTCTCCTGTGGCTTTACTTCATCTTCGGCATCGATCACCACATTACCTGATATCTTGGAGCCTATTTGTAGCCCGGAGGCCTCCTCTTTGTCCAATGCAGAATCTGCGAATTCCTTTGAGAGCAAATTCAGCTGATCTTGCGTAATCTTGAAATTGGGATTATCCTCAATTTCGAATCCCTTGGAAGTAAGGAAATCAACAATGGTATTCTTACCAATGTTCAGTTTCCTCGCTACCTGACTAAGTCTCATAACTGTTCCCATAATATCGATGCCCTTTCTAAAATAAATAATTTCCTATTCGAATTCCTGTTTCAGAACCTTAACCACTTCTTCTATGGTTTCCTCTTCCAGGTCAGTTCTTCTCACCAGTTCTTCCATGTTTAATGCCAGCACGCTCTTAGCTGAGTCCAGACCAATACGCTTGAATTCGTCGATCACCCAGCTTTCGATTTCGTCTGCAAATTCTTCCAGATCCACGTCTTCCTCCATTTCTACACCTTCCAGGTCCCTGAATACATCAATCTCAAATCCGGCAAGTTTGCTGGCCAACTTGATGTTATGACCGCCCTTGCCGATGGCCAACGACACCTGGTCGGGTTTTAGAAATACAGATACCCGCAGGTTCTCCCGGTCTATATTCATGCTCGTGATCTTGGCCGGGCTCAGCGCCCTGGAGATAAACAACTCGATGTTGTCGGTATAGTTGATCACGTCAATGTTTTCATTCTGAAGCTCCCGCACAATGGAGTGAATACGCGAGCCCTTCATTCCTACGCACGCACCTACTGGATCTATCCGGTCGTCGTAAGACTCTACGGCCACCTTGGCGCGTTCGCCCGGTTCACGCACCACTTTCTTAATGGTGATGAGCCCATCAAATACTTCCGGAACTTCATTTTCAAAAAGGCGCTCCAGAAACTTAGGCGAGGTGCGCGACAAGATGATTTTTGGGTTTCCGTTAACCATTTCCACCCGGTGGACAATAGCGCGAACGGAATCGCCTTTTCTAAATTTATCTTTAGATATCTGCTCCGACTTGGGCAAGATTAGTTCGTTGCCTTCGCCATCTATCAGCAAAATTTCTTTATTCAATATTTGATACACCTCTCCTACTATAATCTCGCCGGCAAGGTCTTTATATTTGTGAAAAAGGTTGTCCTTTTCCAGGTCTTTCACTTTTTGTATCAAGGTTTGGCGCGCTGTCATCACTGCCCTGCGACCAAAATCTTCAAGCTTTATTTCTTCAGCTACCTCCTCTCCTATCTCAAAGTCCGGCTCTATCTTGCGGGCCTCGCTAAGGCTGATCTTGTCATGATCCCAAATATCCTCCGAATTATCATCCACAATTTCACGGAATCTCCAAATCTCAAGGTCTCCTTTGTCGGCGTTGATGATAATATCAAAGTTGTCATCTACCTTGTATTTTCTCCTGATCATGGTGCGGAAAACATCCTCCATTATTCTGATCATCGTAGGACGATCGATGTTCTTTTGCCGTGCAAAGTCCGCAAAAGATTCTATTAAATAATTTCCACTATCCATCTTTTTAGTTTAAAATGAAATTAACACTTTCGCTTTTTCTATGTTGTTAAATGGTATTTCTACGATTTCAGCCCGGGACTCTTTGTCTTTCTTCTTTGCTTCTTTTTCGACAGAAACCGAGCTTTCCGACACCTCTTTCAGCATTCCTTTGATCTCCTGGCCATCGTTCAGGTTCAGCTTTAGCTTTCGACCTATGTGCTGTGGATATTGACGCGGCAGCTTTAAGGGCGAATCAACACCGGGAGAGGACACTTCCAGAATGTATTTGCCCGAAATCAAATCCTGCTCCTCAATTATGGCGGCCATCTCTCTGCTCACTTTAGAGCAATCGTCAATGCCCACACCTCGATCGCCGTCTATCAACACAACCACCTTTTGGGGCCCGGATTTGCCGGACACCTTCAAATCGACCAGAAAGAGCCTTTCCTTACCGGCCAACACCAACTCTGCTATATGTGCAAGACGCTCGTTCAATCAATTTTATGAATTAAAAAAGGGGACTGTGGTCCCCTCTTTTCTGATCTCTTACCTTAAAATCTGGCACAAAGTTATCTAAATAAATTTTCAAAACAAAAGAATCACACAACAGAAAGATTTTAACCAAAGGGCTGCCTGTAGCTACAAAAATAAAGCAGCCGTGTGCCGGTCCGCCAAAAATAATTGCCGGTAAAATAAATGTAAATGAAATAATATCGATTTTACTAAATTTGCGCCATGCAATCA
This sequence comes from uncultured Roseivirgaceae bacterium, assembly GCA_964444895.1. Classification (GTDB taxonomy): domain Bacteria; phylum Bacteroidota; class Bacteroidia; order Cytophagales; family Cyclobacteriaceae; genus CAJXNP01. Next base: position 24,266 of record CAYUJK010000006.1, on the reverse strand, counting down.
AAGCTAAGAGTATATAATTCTTTAAGTAAGCAAAAAGAATTGTTCGAACCGGTCAGCCCTCCACACGTCGGCATGTACGTATGCGGCCCCACAGTCTACAGCGAAGTTCACCTTGGAAATGTGAGGACTTTCTTGTCGTTTGATGTGATCTACAGGTACTTGAAACACCTGGGATATAAGGTGCGGTATGTGCGCAACATCACCGATGTGGGCCACCTCACCGAAGACGACGACAACGGCGAAGACAAAATAAGCAAGAAAGCAAAGCTGGAAAACCTGGAGCCCATGGAAGTGGTGCAGAAATATACCAACGATTTCCGGCGGGTGATGACACAGTTCAATATCCAGGATCCGGATATTGAGCCCAGCGCCATAGGCCACATCGTAGAACAAATAGAAGCCATCAAAAAACTGATTGAAAATGGCTACGCATACGAAGTAAATGGATCTGTTTACTTTGACGTAGGCAAATACAACCAGGAAAATCAATATGGTGTTTTATCCGGCCGGGTATTGGACGACCTGATGGCTGGCACCCGCGCCCTGGACGGCCAGGATGAAAAACGAAACCCGGTGGATTTCGCCCTCTGGAAAAAAGCTACCGGAGGCCATATCATGAAATGGAAATCTCCCTGGAGCGACGGCTTTCCCGGCTGGCACCTGGAGTGTTCTGTGATGAGCAACAAATACCTGGGCGAAACTTTTGACATACATGGCGGCGGTATGGACCTGAAGTTTCCGCATCACGAATGCGAAATAGCGCAATGCAAAGGTGTGAATGGCGTGGAGCCGGTAAAGTACTGGCTGCACACAAACATGCTCACGGTAAACGGACAGAAAATGAGTAAATCTTTAGGAAACTCCTTCCTTCCACATCAATTGTTCGCCGGAACGCACGCGCTGCTCGAACAACCCTACAGTCCCATGACGGTGCGCTTTTTTATGCTCCAAAGCCACTACTCCAGCACGCTCGACTTTTCCAACGAAGCTCTCAAAGCAGCAGCAAAAGGGTATAAGAAAATGATGAATGGCCTGAAAATAGCCCGGACGCTGAAGTTTGAAGAAGACAGTGCGGCCCAAAAAGATGAAAAAACCATCCAGCAAATCGATCAAATTATCGAAAATTGTTACAGGGCCATGAACGACGACTTTAATACGGCGCTCACAATAGCCCATTTGTTTAATTTGCTCAAAAAAATAAATTCTATTTCTACCGGCAACCTGAAAGCAGCCGCACTGGGCAGCGAGCACTTCGATAAACTCATTGCCACGTACTGCACACTCGTAACGGAAGTACTGGGGCTGAAGGAAGAACAGCCGGGCGATGTGGATGGCCTTTTAACCATACTGCTCGACTTGTACGCCGAAGCAAAAACCGCCAAGGACTACGCAAAAGTGGATGAAATAAGGGCAAAGCTGAAAAATCAAGGGATTGCCCTGAAGGATATGAAAGAAAAAATAGATTGGGCCTACGAAGAATAATATATGGTGTAATTATACAAGCTAACTGATGATAAGATTTTGTACCGGCATTGGCCATCACAGGCCAATACCGGATCGTGCTTTTGTTTCCGCAGCTTTTTCAAAAGCTGTTTTTGCCATTACTGCTGGCTTTTTATTCCTGCTATTTTCGTGCAACACCGGTACCAAAACAGTAGAAGGTGATAAGATCACAAAAGGCAAAAAGTCGATAACGGTACCATCCTTTTCGAGCGACTCCGCATATTACTTTATTGAAAAACAACTCGCCTTTGGCCCGCGTGTACCTAATACGCCCGGGCATCAACTCTGCGGCGACTACCTGGTAAAAAAGCTGGAATCATTCGGCGCCACAGTAACTGTTCAGAATTTTACGGAAGAGGCTTTTGACGG
>CAYUJK010000006.1:15757-22294 GCA_964444895.1 uncultured Roseivirgaceae bacterium | reverse complement strand
ATGCGGATATGGTGGTGCCTGGGATCGCAGTACTGGGGAAGAAACCCGCATAAGCCAAAATATTCTGCCTTCTATGGCATACTGCTGGACATGGTGGGGGCAAAAGACGCGCGTTTTTTTAAGGAAGGAGGATCTATGCAATTTGCGCCCAAGGTGATGAACAAAGTGTGGACTACAGCCCGTTACCTGGGCTATGAAAATTATTTCGTGAATACTACCAGCCCGGGTATCACTGACGACCATATATTTGTAAATACACTTGCCAAAATACCGATGATCAACATCGTAGACCACGACCCGCGATCAGACAGCTACTACTTTCCAGGGTACCACCACACGCACCTCGACAATCTGGAAATCATCGACAAGCTCACCTTACAGGCTGTAGGAGAAACAGTTCTTTACGTAATTTACAATGAATAAATAACCTCCGGGAATGAAAGCATCTCGTTAAACGTGTACGTGTCGCTCGGCGTGATACGATGAGCGCACCAGCGGACCTGACTCCACATATTTCAATCCGCGCCGCAGTCCCTCTTCTTTGAACATGGCAAATTTATCGGGATGGACGTATTCAGCTACTTCAATGTGCATTTTGGTAGGTTGGAGATACTGCCCCAGGGTAAGTATGTCCAGGCCATGCGCGGCCAGATCGTCCATAGCACGAAAAACTTCATCGTCGGTTTCGCCCAGGCCGAGCATAATGCCTGATTTTGTACGCCCGCCAAACTCTTTTATTCGCTTTATCTGCTCCAGGCTTCGCGAGTACTTTGCCTGTGGTCTTACCCTTCTGTAGAGGCGCTCTACTGTTTCCATATTGTGAGAGATCACCTCCTGCCCCGCACTGATCATCCTGTACAATGCTTCCCAATTGCCCTTTACATCGGGAATCAAGGTTTCGATGGTGGTTTCGGGCGATAGTTTTTTTGTAAGAACTACGGTTTGATACCAAATCTCGGCGCCCCTGTCTTTCAGTTCGTCGCGATTTACCGAGGTAATCACGGCGTGCTTTACCTGCATTTTCTGAATGGCCTCAGCCACTCTCATCGGTTCATTTTCATCGTATTCGGGAGGGCGTCCTGTGGCCACTGCGCAAAATGTGCAGCTGCGCGTGCATACATTTCCCAGAATCATGAAAGTAGCGGTGCCAGCGCCCCAGCATTCCCCCATATTGGGGCAGTTGCCACTTTCACATATAGTATGCAACTTATATTTATCTACCAGGCCTCTTACTTTCTGATATTCCTTTCCTATAGGCAGCTTCACACGCAGCCAGTCAGGCTTTTTGCGTTTTGGCGCTTGCCCCTCATCTATTACCGGTAACTCAATCATATCTCATCAATTTCACTGCAAATGTAAGGGATTACGAATAGTATGAAGAGGGTAAAAGCAATTTTCTACTTTCGGGACCCATAATACAGGGTGAGAAAGCCGTTGGGGAAAAAGTTGGTGTTTTCCAATGCGGGCATTAAAATAATGTCACGGGAAAATAAATCGGCCTGAAACCCGACTTCTATGCCCACCACATTGCTCCTGTAGGTGCCAAACTCGAAAGCAAGGGCCAGTTTGGTATTTAGGCCCGGAACCACCGTGGCGTCCCCCAGACCTTTCAGGAAGCTGCCACTACCGAAAATTGCGCCTTCCAGAGCGGGATCGTAAGGCTGCTGAGTAGAACCTCCGCTGCCGTCAGCCACTTGTACGTAATAGGGCGCCTCTAAACCGATGGTGGGGCCCAGCATAGCGAGAGCATTTATTTGAATTCCCTGTTGGGGTGCTTTTCGGAAAAGAATTCGTTCACGCGAATAGGAAAGCCTGATGCTATACAGGTGGTTTCCCTTCCCCAAAATCCAGGTATTGCCAAAGTTAGGGCGCATTACCTTTTGCTCCTGGGGGTGCTTTACATTCACAAATTCCAGCGAAAGGCCGTGAAAATTTTCATCCTGAAGCACACGCGAATACCGGAACATCAATCCTCCGATAAGCCCGCTGTTGGTGGCCTTTGTGATTCCCCAAACGAATTCCCGGGAGTACTCATAGTCGCCAGAGGATTGTCCGCGAGAATAGAATGACAAGCAGGTTAACACCAGCAAAAAGGTCAATACTTTCCTGTTCATCTGTTTATTTTATTTGCTTTCATAGGCGGTGTGGCTTGTGGACATTTTGCTCAGCTTTGTAAACCGCAAATCTTCCTAAAGATACACATTTGATTACTAATTACTATGTCCGCTATTCTCTAAACTGAAATTTCGCCATTAAGTTTTCTGATTTCCGCATAGGAAATGCCCAGGTGAGAAGTGTGATAAATGCAATTACCGTCTTTTATGACCAATACCTGGGGCGACTCATGTTCTATTTCATACTCATGTGCTACCCGGTTAGACACACTCCTGTAGTTGAGAATATCAAGAAAATAGGGAGCAAAGCTTTGCATTTCACTTTGCTGCCACTCTCTTTCGAGCCTGTTGATGGCCAGCGCACTGGTGGAGCACCGGGTGCTATGCTTAAAGATCACCACATATTTCTCCGACGATTCCCGGTTGATTTCACTGAGCTGCTTTTCTTCTTTCAGTTCTCTCCAATTCATAGTTTTTATTTTTAATACCAAATTTCCGCTTCTCTTGTGTCGTATTTAGGCTTTTTCTGAACGTTGTTGGCTTTCTTGAGCTTGTCTCCATTGTCAAACAGCTTCAGCCACACCCTGGTGACCAACCCTACCTTAGGTCCACCTTCCCAATTGTGAATTCGGGCAGAGTTTATCTGGTATTCCAGGTCACGCACATACTTATACTTCAGTCTGTAGTTTCCAATCACCTGCTGGTTTCGCCCTGACAATTCTGCATAGTACCTATCCTTTTTCCCTTTCGACATTTGTTTCAAGTCGCCCTGGTAGTTATGCGCCACCTTTGACATGTAGGCGTAATTAAGCTTCCGCTGGTCCCTCGATTGCACCACGATATCCCCCTGATAGTTCGCCAGTACCTTTGCTCCCCGTTCCCGTTCTGCCATTTGCCGCTTCTGGCTTTTGGTTTTCAAATCTCCCTTATAATTATGCGCCACCTGCGACATATATTTATAGGTAAGTTCATTCTGATCACGTGACTGCAATTTTATGTCACCCTGATAGCCCGAGAGCTTCTCAGCCCGGGCCTGGGCGTCTCTTTGCAATCTTTTCTGGCTCTTGGTCTTTATATCTCCCTGATAACCTGATACCACCATGGCATTACCGGCCATTGCCTGCTGTCTTTGCTTTTGGGATAATCCTTTGAGGTTGCCGCTGTATTTACCAGAATAGTTAGATGCCTTGGCAAGCCACTTGTCTTTTTTCTTTTTTGAGAGCCCTCTCTCCTCGCCAGAATACTCTGCCAGCATCATGGCGTCACCTTCGCGGGCTTGCTGCTTTTGCTTATACGTAAGTCCCTTGATATCTCCCTTGTAATTGCCGGAAAACTTTGACGCCCGGGCCAGCCAGCGGTCTCGCTGCCGCTGCGTCATCACTTTTATGTCGCCTTGATAGTCCGCTTTCATCAGTGCGTCGCCTTCCATAGCCTGCTGCTTCTGCTTTCGGGTGAGGGTACGGATATCTCCGCGGTAGTCCGACATCATCATGGAAGTACCGGCCACAGCCTGTCGCCGTTGTTTTGGGGTAAGGGTTTTCAGGTCGCCTTTGTAGCTGCTGTATACGGAGGCCTTCTTGTGCCACCGGTCTTTGGCCGATTGGGATTTTCCCTTCACGGTACCACTGTATTCTGCCATCATCAGGGCATTTCCTTCCAGGGCCTGCTTCTTCTGTTTTTCCGTGTAGCCTCTTTGGGTTCCGGAATAGTTAACATTAAATTTTGAATATCGGCGGTTCCATCTGTCGCGAGATGATTTGGAGCCGCCCTTCACATCACCGCGGTAATCAGCCATCATCATGGAGTTCCCTACAATAGCCTGTCGTCGCTGCTTGGCCGTAAGCGTCTTCACATCACCCGTATAGCCCGACCGCTCTCGTGAAAGGTAGCGATCGTAGTTCTTGCGGGCGCGCAATCCGTAGCTTTTGTCATATCCTGAAAATTTTGCTGCACGGTTGGCGCTCGCAGCCCTGTTTCCTGCCGCCGACTTCACGTCTTTTTTCCTCAGCATCCCCCTGTCTTGTTGCACAATTTTCGAGTGATACTTGCCGCTGAGTTTAGTAGCGTTTCGCGACAGCAGCATATTTCCTGAGTATTTTTGGAGCTGCGCCGAACTTTGCCGGTAATCTTTTTGCTTGTCTTGCTGGGTTCTCATCCTGGACCTGTTGGCCTGCCGATCGCCTGAGGGCCGCAATTCGTTGTAGTTTTTTTGAAGCATCTTGGGCTGGAGCACTAAATCGCCGCGGCTTTTGGTCTGCTTTCGCGATGCTTGCCTGAAATCCTGCTTAGGTGAGGTGTACTTGCGGCTGCCGGTATACTTCTGTGCTACCTGCGAATTAAATTTGTACATCATTTTCCGATTGCCCGAAATAATGGGATCAGCGCCATAACCCTTCTGAATCTGGCGGCTATGCTGCCTGAAGTTTGTTTTTTGCCGCGCCAGCGACTTCATGTTTCTTGCTTGCGGATTGCGTACGGTGTTAGACTGCATGCCGCCGTAGCTCGGCTTTTGCGACTGTGAAGAAATATACCCTGGGTTGCGCTGCACCTGGCGACTTAGCTGCCTGTAGTTGGTTTTTGAGCGGGCTACTGATCTCATGTTTTTTTTCTGCGGATTTCCCACCTTATTGGCCTGCATGCTGCCATAGCTTTGCCGCTGAGGGTGCAGGGAAATGTAGCCTGAGTTTTTTTGTATCTGGCTGGACTTATTTCCGTAATAAAACTTTTCTAAAAGTCTGTTTTTTCTTTTGACAGAGAGCGTTTTGGACCGCTTGTCCTTTTTCAGTTTTTTGTCTCTTTTTCGGTTTTCCTTCTCAGCTTTTGACCGGGGCCTGTTTTGGGAATAGGCGTCATCAGCAGAAAGCACTGCCAATACTAACACCAAACCCAACAGGATTGACCTCCCCCACATGAATTGATATGATAAAAATCTCGCCAATAAACTATGCATTCAAAAGTTCAAAAATAAAGCTATTTGAAGATTTTTCACCCAAACCCCTGGCTATTTATCCGTGAATGTACTTTAATAATCATAAATTCATCGAAACGGCTAATAATCCAGCAGTTCCCTGAGTGCCTCTTTCAAACGGTGTTTTGGAAGAAAGTGATTTTCCAGCTCTTTGGCAAAAGGCGCCGGTGTATCGGCGGCCCCCACCCTCCTTAGGGGTGCATCCAGAAGTTCGAAACAAGACTCTGCAATTGACGCGGAGATTTCAGCGCCGATCCCTCCAGTCAGAGTGTCTTCGTGAACTATTAATACCTTCCCCGTCTTTTTTACCGAATCAAATACCAGCTCTTTGTCCCAGGGAAGGAGGCTCCGCAAATCAATAAGTTCTACCGCACCCGCTGGCAGACCTCGGATTTCCTCCTGCACCCAGTGTACGCCCATTCCGTAAGTCACCACTGTCATTCTCTTTCCCTCTACTATCAAGCGCCCCTTTCCGATGGGGATGCGATAGCGACTTTCGGGCACATTACCCTTCAACGTTCGATAGAGGTATTTATGTTCGAAGTACATCACAGGATTGGGTTCTTCTACTGCGGACACCAATAAACCTTTGGCATCCATAGGGTTAGAGGGATAAACGATTTTTAGCCCGGGAACATGGAAAAACCAGGCTTCCGTAGATTGAGAATGAAAGGGGCCCGCTCCAGTGCCAGCGCCAGTGGGCATCCTTACCACGACATCGGCTGGCTGCCCCCAACGGTAGTGCGACTTAGCCAGGTTATTTACCAGTTGGTTGAACCCACAACTTACGAAATCGGCAAACTGCATCTCCACGATGGACTTAAAGCCAGCTACTGACAAGCCGAACGCCGCACCCAGGAGTCCCGATTCGCACAGGGGAGTGTTGCGCACCCTTTCTTTTCCATATTTTTCCACCAACCCCTCCGTCACTTTGAAAGCCCCACCATACTCCGCGATGTCCTGTCCCATCAGTAATAAGGCCGGTTCCCTGTCCAAACATTGATCGATGCCTTCCTTAATAGCATCTACGTAGCGAAGTTCCCTGGTCGTAACTTCTGGCAGTTCCTCCACAAATTGGCTGGCAGGCGCATACACATCTTCCTGTTCCGCATTCAGCGGGTAGTGCGACTTAGCGGCAGCTGCTGTACTCCAGGCTTCGCTTATCCGTGCATTGAGGCGGTGTTTGATTTCCGTGATTGTGGCGCTTTTTAGCAGCCCTGACTGTAGCAGGTACTTTTCGTAACACCCTACCGGGTCTTTTTTTTCCCAATAACGCATGAGCTTCTCTGGCACATACTTGACGCCCGAGGCTTCTTCATGTCCCCGCCGCCGGAAGGTGACAGCCTCAACGATGTAGGGCTGTGGAACTTTTCGAATCATCCTGGCAATGGCACTGATTTCGTGGTACACTTCCAACAAATTATTTCCGTCTATCTTTTTTGCCTCTATGCCGTA
>CAYUJK010000006.1:1524-15657 GCA_964444895.1 uncultured Roseivirgaceae bacterium | reverse complement strand
GTGTTCTTTTTGTGAGAAGGAATGGTTGGCAAACTCCATTTGGCTCAGTATTTTTAAAAGACAACCAACACGCTCGTGGCACGTTGTTTTTTCCAAGTTCGATGTTTTTATCTTACTTTCGCGCTACTCTACGGTAAATTTTATTTTGATGATCAAGTATTCCAAACATGCGCTGGATAACGGCCTCACTGTGATAATACATGAAGACCACACTACACCCATTGCGGTAGTGAATACCCTTTATCATGTGGGATCAAAAGACGAGGAAGAAACCAAAACCGGTTTTGCCCACCTGTTTGAGCACCTTATGTTCGGCGGATCAAAAAATGTGGCCTTGTTTGACGAGCCCCTGCAAAAAGTAGGTGGCGACAATAATGCCTTCACCACTCCTGATATTACCAACTATTACATCACGTTACCTTCGCAAAACCTGGAAACAGCCTTTTGGCTCGAATCTGACAGAATGCTGGAGCTGTCATTTGACCCCAACGTGCTGGAAGTGCAGCGGAAGGTAGTGGTTGAAGAATTCAAGCAGCGCTATCTCAATCAGCCCTATGGCGATGTGTGGCTGAAACTGCGACCTCTCGCCTACACACAGCATTCTTACAAATGGCCCACTATAGGCAAGGAAATCAGCCATATTGAAAATGCGACGATGGATGATGTGAGGACATTCTTCTACAACTACTACGCACCCAACAATGCTACCCTGGTGGTAGCCGGCAACGTACGCGAACGAGAGGTGCTTAACCTGGTAGAAAAGTGGTACGGTGATATCCCCGCTAAGCCACACCGGGCCAGCCCCATAAAAAGTGAGCCCTCGCAAACGGATTACCGCTTTCAGGAGGTGCGGGCCGATGTACCTGTAGACGCCCTCTACATGGCGTTTCACATTCCGGGGAAAAAAAACCTGGCGTACTACACTTCAGACCTTCTTTCTGACCTGCTGGGCCGGGGCGCTTCGTCTCGCCTGTACGAAAGTCTGGTAAAAAACAGCCCAGTATTTTCTTCACTATCGGCACATAATACCGGTGCTCATGACCCGGGTTTGCTCGTGATTTCCGGCCGGACAAATCAAAATGTCTCTATTTCTGATGCAGAAAAGTACGTTTGGGAGGTGTTGGAAAAGTTTGTGAGTGAAGACATTGCTGACTTTGAGGTCGACAAAGTAAAAAACCAGGCAGAATCGGTAATCACCTACAACGAAACAGAAGTACTGAACCGGGCCATGAACCTGGCGATTGCCACCAGCCTCGGCAACACTGACCTGGTAAACGAAGAGGTACGTATTATCCAGTCAATCACAAAAGAGAACCTGCGGGAAGAAGCCCAAAAAACACTGCGAAAAGAAAACTGCTCGGTAATGCATTATTTATCGGAGAGTAAAGCATGAACGTAATAGAAAAAAGCATTTTGATAGAATTGCACTATCTGCCTTGCATCGAGTACGTGAGCTACATCTACCATTTTAACCAGGTATTTCTGGAAAAAAATGAAAGCTTTGAAAAACAGAGCTATCGAAATCGCGCCAGGATACGCGGGGCAAACAAAGTTGAAGAATTGATTGTTCCTGTAAAACACAGCAGAAACCAGCCCATTGATGATGCAGAAATCGACTACAACCAAAAGTGGATGGGAGTACACCAAAAGGCCATCATGTCGGCTTATGGCAAATCGCCCTATTTCGAATATTTTTCCGAAGATATTTTTGCTGTATATCGTAAAAAGCATTGTAAGTTGTGGGATCTCAATATGGAATTACTGACAAAGTGTCTCAATCTGTTGCGGGTAAAACATACAATTAATTTCACAGAGAACTTTGATAAATTGCCCAAAATTGATCAAATTGATCTCAGAGCCGTCATTCATCCAAAAATCAAAAACAAGGCGAATGACAATTTCGTTCCAGTGGAGTATCCTCAGGTGTTTGGCAACAACTTTGTGAAAAACTTAAGCGTCCTAGATTTATTGTTCTGTGCTGCCCAAGATGCTCACACCGTTTTAGGCAAATCACTTACTTTAGGGAAAGACAAAAATGAATTGTAATCGTTATAATAAAAGATAAAATATTTTAAATAGTTTTTAGAAAAATAGATGATAATCTTCTAATTTTAAAAAACTTAATCAATTGCTTTATGGAGGCTAAATTTTCAAACAGGGTAAAAGAGGTGATATCGCTTAGCAGAGAGGAGGCATTGAGGCTTGGCCATGACTATATTGGCACGGAGCACCTGCTGTTGGGGATGATCCGGGAGGGCGAAGGAGTAGCAATTTCGCTCTTGAAAAAATTAGGCGTATCACTCGAGGAGTTGAGAACCACAGTAGAACAGGCCACAAAAGGCACCGCAATAAACAACGTAAAGAACCTGGCAAATATCCCCCTCACCAGGCAATCAGAAAAAGTACTGAAAATCACATACTTAGAAGCAAAAATTTTCAAGAGCCAGCTCATTGGCACCGAACATCTGCTGCTTTCCATATTGCGAGATGAAGATAATTTAGCCACCCAGATTTTGGAGAAATTTGACATCAACTACGAAGTGGTGAAAGAACTGCTCGAATACCAAACCGAAAATCCAATGGCCTCCTCTTCCGATACAGATGACGGCGACGAGGATTCATCACGAATTTTCAGCGGCGGTGGCGGATCCGGCTCATCACGTGAAGGCCACAAACCCGGGGAAAAATCGCGCACACCCGTATTAGACAACTTTGGCAGGGACCTTACCCGACTGGCAGAGGACAACAAACTGGACCCCATAGTAGGCCGTGAGAAAGAGATAGAGCGTGTAGCCCAAATATTGAGCCGTAGAAAAAAGAACAATCCCATCTTGATTGGTGAACCGGGTGTAGGAAAAACAGCTATAGCCGAGGGACTGGCCCTGCGGATCATCCAAAAGAAAGTGTCAAGGGTACTATTTGGCAAAAGAGTGGTAACGCTCGACCTCGCCAGCCTTGTGGCAGGCACCAAGTACCGCGGGCAGTTCGAAGAAAGGATGAAAGCCGTGATGAACGAACTGGAGAAAGCTCCAGAGGTAATCCTTTTTATTGACGAGCTGCACACCATAGTAGGCGCAGGCGGAGCTTCAGGATCGCTGGATGCTTCGAACATGTTCAAACCCGCGCTGGCCAGGGGCGAGATTCAATGCATTGGCGCTACTACACTTGATGAATACAGGCAATACATTGAAAAAGATGGTGCGCTGGCCCGAAGGTTTCAGGTAGTAATGGTTGATTCTACCACTCCCGAAGAGACAGTGGAGATTCTCAATAATATCAAAGACCGGTACGAGGACCACCACCATGTAAACTACACGAAGGAAGCCATCGACGCCTGCGTGAAGCTATCTGACCGATACATAAGCGACCGCTTTCTGCCAGATAAGGCTATTGACGTGATGGACGAAGCAGGAGCACGGGTGCACATCAACAACATTCACGTGCCCGAAGACATCATCAAGCTGGAGGAGGCTATTGAGAATATCAAAAAAGAAAAAAACAAAGTAGTTAAGAGCCAGAAATATGAAGAGGCGGCTCAGCTCAGGGATAAAGAAAAGAAATTCCTGGAGCAACTAAGCCAGGCCAAGGAACGCTGGGAGGAAGAAACAAAAACCAAACGCTACACGGTAGAAGAAGAAAATGTGGCAGAAGTGGTAGCCATGATGACAGGCGTACCCACCAAGCGAATCGCACAGAGCGAATCTGCCAAACTGCTGAACATGGCTGACGAACTGAGTGGCAAGGTAATAGGACAGGAAGAAGCCATCAAAAAACTGGTAAAAGCCATCCAACGAACACGGGTAGGTCTCAAAGATCCTAAAAAACCGATAGGAACATTTATCTTTTTGGGGCCTACGGGAGTTGGAAAAACAGAACTTGCCAAGGTATTGGCCACCTACCTGTTTGACAAAGAAGACACCCTGGTGAGAATCGATATGAGCGAATACATGGAGAAGTTCTCTGTGTCGCGCCTGGTAGGAGCGCCTCCGGGATATGTAGGATACGAAGAGGGTGGTCAACTTACCGAGAAAGTGCGTAGAAAACCCTATAGCGTAGTGTTGCTGGATGAAATAGAAAAAGCACACCCTGATGTATTTAATATTCTCCTGCAAGTACTGGACGATGGTATTCTTACTGATGGGCTTGGCCGAAGAGTAGACTTTAGAAATACGATCATCATCATGACGTCTAATATTGGCGTGCGCGACCTGAAAGATTTTGGCAGCGGCATTGGCTTTGCTACCACATCGGCCCAGCAAAATAGCGATGAGGTGATGAAATCTACTATTCAAAATGCGCTAAAAAAAGCTTTCAGTCCCGAGTTCCTCAACCGCCTGGACGACGTGATCGTGTTCAATTCATTGCTGAAAGAACACATTCACCAAATCATCGACCTTACGCTGGGCAAGTTGTTTAGCAGACTTGACACGTTAGGTTTCAAAGTAGAGCTGACGCTGAAAGCCAAGGACTATATAGCTGAGAAAGGCTATGATCCCCAGTATGGCGCCCGCCCACTAAACAGGGCCATTCAGAAATACCTCGAAGATCCACTTGCTGAGGAGATACTGAAAGGGGAAGCCCAGGAAGGTGATGTGATCGTGGCAGACTACGATGGCAAAAGTGAGGAACTGGATTTCAAAGTGAAGAAGAAAAAGAAGTCTGAAGCTTCCGAAAGCAAAGAAAATAAGGATTAAAAAATGAAAGGCCCCGGATCGGGGCCTTTTTACTTTTCACTATTATGTGATTGCAGTGATTTTACAAGGTCGGGGAATTCTTCCTACCACATTATTCATTGCCTTCTTTTGCCAATTCTAACCCCTGGGTAGTTATATAATATTTGGCAATCATATTCGGCACCTCCCATTCGGGCATATTTCCGTTTTTCAGGTACTCCAGAAATTTTTCTGTCACCTGGGCAAAGTGCGCTTCATGCCCCACTTTGTATTGGTCAGGGATCGATACCTGCCAGCCATTTGCTGAAGGACTCAACTCCACTCCGGGATAGTTGGCTTGTATTTTTTTTATTCCTTCCATCAGGGCCGCCTCATAGTCTTCTCCGTTTTTTACCGGCTCTATGTAAAGCGTAGGTTGGTATTTTTCTATTTCCCCCTGCCTGATGACGAGGTTTGCCTTCGAACCGCGCATGATGGAGTAGTGTGTATCTCCGGTCCCCTCCGGTGCTTTGTATGCCCATATTACCGATGTCTTTGCATGTACACCGCGAATTTTATAGTTGATCTCGCCATTGCAGTAAATCTTCAGTATGGAGTCTGCCACCACATCCTTTTGAAGGTAATCGGGAAATGCCTCCAACTTCGTAATTGCTTTGAATTCATCCAGGGTCATGTTGGTTGTCCAGCGGCGGGCCGAAAGCAACTCTACCTCATTTTTGTAGTCAATTATCTGCCCTGGAAAACATTCCCACTGAACCAAATCGACGAGGTGTGTCATTACATCTACCACACCCTCTCCCTGCTGAGATACGTCTAAAAACCAAGCCGGACGAGTGAGCACGCTGCCCGACACGTACTTGTAGAGGTGGTGCACACTTTCTTTGGTAATGGCAGGCTCCTCGGGAGTCCCTGCCTCCAATGTCCCAAACACCTCCGGCAGCAGAGATAATTCTTTCTGGAGCATGGTGGTAATTTCATGCCGTTCCGTCATAATATCATACAACAAGAGGCCCTTTTCACTGGCCGTTGCAAAAGACCGTTTTAGCAGCTCAAAGTTCTCCTGATCGATTACCATGGGCTTATCAGCCAGGACATGAAAACCAGCCTCCAACGATCTTGAAATATATTCGGTTTTCTTCCGGTTATTGCCAGAGAGCACCACCACATTTCCGGCTTTCTCAGCGATCATCTTTTCAAAGAAATCCTCTCCCGTATATACTTTTTCGATCCAATGGGTAGGGTTTTCCTGTCTCGAATTGTACGATTCTATCCGGCTGAGGTGCAATTGAAGATCAGGGCCCTCCGGCGCATAGACGTGCACGACAGAATCCACATCGTCGTACATGGATTTCTGTACCAGTGCGGCGTGAAAGTGACCGGGATCAACGGTAACCAACTTCACTGGCTTTGTGTCATATTCTGAGTCTTTGCCAGTCTCGCAAGAAGCGAGACCGAGGGCCAAGCAGGCAGATAGCATTATCATTTTATTCATGTCTTTCTGTTTATTTGTTTCTAATTTCAGGTTTGCTCAATTGACCTGGATACATAAAAAATCTTCCTCTCTGGCCGGTCATTACCCGAAAGGAAGATTGAAACTAAGGGCTAAGCCACACTTATTCAAATACACAGGGCTCGCTTTGCCCTTGCAAGCTTAATCCAGCACATAAGGCGCCCGGTATGGCCGGGACAACATGCTATTGGCTTCGTCGTCATTTTTAAATTTTTCTTTCACAGGATCCCAATACAGCTTCCTGTCCAGCTTCATCGCCATGTGATGGATGAGGCAGGTGGAACACGCCCTATGCCCTACTTCTACCGGCGCTATGGGCTGGGTGCGGTTGCGCACACTTTCCAGCCAGTTGCCGTGGTGGTCGCTGCTCTTGGTTAAATGTATTTCATCCGGCCCTATTTCGGACTTTAATATTTTTGCATCGCTCGCATCCAGTGGCTTCGTGCCATCGGCATTCACGGGATCGCTGGCCGTAGCCTGGTAATTACCCCGGGTAACGAATATCCATCCCTTGTCGCCTTCGAATTTAATGCCATTGGGCAGCTCATTGCTCACCACCATTTTCACGCCGTTGGCATAGAGCGCTTCAGTTCTGAAAATGCCGTGTACATCCCACAATCCAGACTTGGGAAACTCCGCTTCACCCCAAACTTCCACGGGACCGGAATACTCCATGCCCATTCCCCAATGTGCCGAATCGATGTGGTGAGAGCCCCATCCTGTAATCATGCCTGCGCCGAACTGCTCACACCTGAGCCATCCGGGCCGGCCATAGTCGTTCTGAGGGTGCACTCTTTTCTCTGTGTAGTACACATAAGGTGTAGGTCCCAGCCACATATCGTAGTTGAGATTTTTTGGTATGGGCATTTCGGGCTCTTCATCGCCGGAAGGGTCGCCGGGTAGCCCTACATAAACGGTTTTCAGGTTTCCTATTCGCCCGTTTCGCACCAACTCAGCTGCGTATCGAAACTGTGGAGATGACCGTTGTTGACTGCCGATCTGGAGTATCCTGCCCGTGCGATGCACGGCATTACTCAAGGCCCTACCCTCCGCAATTGTGAGCGATGCTGGCTTCTGCAAGTATACATCTTTTCCTGCTTCCACCGCGTGAATGGCATTCAGTCCGTGCCAATGATCCGGCGTACTGATGAGCACAGCGTCTATGTCTTTATTGGCCAGCAACTCGCGATAGTCGTGGTAAACGGAGACGCCATCGTAGTTTGCTTTCCCCGTTTTCTTTTTGTAATACTCATTCACCAATACCTTGGCGTCCTCAGCACGCCTGGTGTCCAGGTCGCACACCGCCATAACCGACACATCGTCGTATTTCCAAACCCCTGGCATGTCGTGAATACGTGAAATCCTTCCCGTACCTATGGCCCCGATATTTATCCGGTTGCTGGGTGCATTTTTCCCAAACACACTGGCCGGCACAATGGTAGGGATACCCCCAAACGCTACTGAAGCGAGCAGAGATGTCTTTAGCGACGATCCAAGGAACTTCCTCCTGGATATTTGTGATTTATTTTCCTTCATGTTGCATAAGTTTAGTTAAATCCACCGTCAAGCCCGGCAGAGGTTTTGTTATTCGTGTTCAAATTGTGTGTCCATTACTTTGCGAGTGTTACTGACACCCTGGGCGGCGTAGCAAAATACTTCCATGAGCTTTCCGCTTTTTCCTTGTCGGTCCTGCCGTTGTACACCAGAAGCCGGTACCGCAGCAGGTAGTTCTTGCCTGGCTCTATTAACCAATCCGTATCTTTAGTAGTCGTGAAACTGGCAAACATATCTCCCCGGTCATAGATATTCTCCGGCCATATTCTCAGTGGCTCGGGATGGTTGTAGTTAGCCGGATGCGACATCATCACCACTCCCGCATAGTCATCATCGATTTCGCCCTGCACAATGCACCAGCGCGCCTTAGAGCCGTCTGCTTCCTTTCTGTTTTTTCCTTCCGAGGTGAGAACTTCACTATTGTTCCGGTCCCACTTTTCGGTAGCCCGCCATCCCAAGCCGGCATACCTGTATTCCAAAATTTTCACCGGAATATTGCCGGCAGTATTGAGCTTCATGGTGATATCAGCTATGTAATAATCGGCATCTTGCTGAGGTCTGTATACCCTCACGCTCTGCAACTCGTTCATAGCCACCTTATCTTCTTCGCCCCGCTTGAACACCACATGTTCGTGTAGCGCCTCAAAACCTGAAAAGATAGGGCCGCCGGTAACCGATACAAAATTGGCGAAGCGTACCGTACCTTGTTTGCTGGCCAGGTTCCAGAAATCAACGGTATCACCGTCATACAATACCCGGGTCCAGGGGTTCCAAATCCCATAGTGATGATAGTGGTCGGGCGGTTGTATGCGTGTGAGTTCCTGGCCTTTGGGCGACCAAAGTGGATGAATAAAACCACTACGCCTGTAGGCAGGATCTACGCCTTTCGGGGGGTAGAGCGTTTTGTGATAGTACCGGAGTAAATTCTGATCGCCGGACTGAATAGTGAGCATTCCATCGTTTGATGTGGCGGTTAACGCCTTCTGATGAGCGGCCTTTCCCCGGGAAAGTTCAAATGTGTATTTCTTTTGAGTCCCGGACCCCTTGATCATCCAATGCAAAATGCGCCTGTCGTCATTTTCTATCTGAAAAGCTACGGGGTCTTTTTCCTTGCCTTTCACCTCAGACAACACGAGCAGAGAATCAGCTACAAATGTAATTTCATCCAAATGAATGCTCACCGGCACATCTATTCCATTAGCCGAAACCGGTAGTTCTACTTCCAACGTTGCTATTTTTTGTGCATAGCCCGCTGCTGCCATGCAAATTGTCAAAAGCAGCACAAAATTGAGTCTCTTCATTGTCAAAATTTTAATGATGTCTAACAAACCTAATTTAAAAGAAGGAAGGCATATCCTAAACTGTGCCTCCACGTATTTCCTGCCTAATCGTGTAACCGGTATTTCCTTTACTTTACCGGTCAGTTGCATTCCCGGCATCTCCATACTCGCCTCCAAAATTAATAGGGACCTATTTTTGCGATTTCTTTTGGTAATGCCCTACCACCTACAACACCTTCTTACACCGCGCAACTGCTTCACGGAAAACCTCAAGCGAGCAAGCTGCTATTATTTATATCGGACAAAAAAGATATTGCCAGGAAATTCTCCTGGCAAAGCCTCCTGCTTTTTTTCTATTTGCGGAAAGCACTCTCAGGCGGCCCCAAATAACTCGGTTCCACACCTCCCAAGTCGACTACCAGCTTTTGCAATACTATACCTGGATCAACCATCCAAAATTTAAGCGTGTGTGTTCCCGGCTTATCAATTGTATGCTTAGTGGTAGATATATTGATATTGTTGGCTACCAGCTTTTCCCAATACCGCAGTGATTTGTCTGCATTTATGCTGACTACTTGCGGCGGGGCGTCATCAATGGATACTGCATAACGCGGCCCGTCGCCATTCTGGAAGTTAAGTGTAGGGCTCAGGAAAATGGAGACATCTACCTCTCCCCCTTCGAATACATGAAATGTATATTCCAGACGCGGGCTATCACCTCCCGGCTCCTGGCTTTCTGCCGTCACGGGCACAGGCATGATCGCTGAGCGAGTGCGGCCAAGATTAGGTATGAGTTGCCAATTCACGGGTCCCTTGCCCACCGCCTTGGAATAGTTGACCGCCTCCATCGAAACGTAGCCGTTGCCCGCCACATGTCCTTTTACACCTTTATCTGCCACAGACCCAGGATTGTACACTGGGGCTACTACCGTTACTTCCTCTCCTCCTGGGCCGGAAATCTTAATCGGTACGCTAACCGCTCCTTCAGGCGCTGATTCCCAATCTACTGACACCCACAGCCTGGTTTGTTTATCAACCTTTCCGCTTGCCGGTTCTAGTTTCACCCACGGCTCTCCTGGCTGAGCTGTAAAATCAAACGGCTCAATGCCCCGATTGAAGATTTCTATGTAAGCCGACTGGTTGTTAAATGGATCAAAACCGGGAAGGATAGCCTGCGTATCTGCCTCGGGCCACCAGCTTTCGGAGCCTTCTATGGCCACGCCCATTTCCGGGGCTTCAGGCAATTCGATTTCCTGTACCTCGGGCATACTGTTCTCCTCCGGCTGCTGCCAATAGGTATAGCCGATGTGGGTTTGCGACATCATGTGATTCCACTTGCCATCCGCCATTTCGTGGTGAAAATAGTCGGTAAGCTCGGCGTCTCGGGCATACAATTCCTTTACTTTTGCTGCCATATCATTTGTAGCAGCGCGACCCTGAGCTGCGTACATTCTATTTTTTCCTGTGGCCACATACATTTCGTTCAGGTTGGCACAAGCCAACACCGGAAACAATACCAACTGGTAGTAAGCATCCCGGTATTCCTCCGGAAGAGCGTCGTTGATCTTTTGCGCCTTTTCTGCCAGCCGGTTATAGTCGGCCACTATGGTCTCCGCTTCCTTGTAGTGAATAAGGCTATAGGTATCCGGAGCCAATAGTTCCGGCTTGCGGCGCGAGTTGTATTTGGTATACAAATCCAATATTTCCGCTATATCGGCAGCGTATTCCTTTCCGAACTGCTTCTCAGCCCACAGACGTGAATACTCCGGCAGGCGCTCGGCCGGCCACTTATCGGGGTTCCAGGCGTAGTCAAGGAAAAACTCAATAGGAAATTCCATAGGTTTGATATCGCCCACATTCACTATCCACACCTGGTTGGCGCCGTAGCGATGGGCCAGGTGCATCTGCTCCCAAACCCTTTCGATTTGAGTGGTATTCAGCCATTTGTAGTTTCTTGGCCCGCCCACATAGTCGTAGTGGTAGTAAATACCGTACCCACCTTTGCGGGGTTTTTCGCCGAGCATGGGCAACTTGCGGATATTGCCCCAGTTGTCATCACACAGCAACAAGGTGACGTCGTCCGGTACGCGCATTCCTTCGTCATAGTAGTCCTGCACCTCTTTATAAAGCGCCCACATCTGCGGGGTTTCTTCAGCTTTTTTGCCGCTTACCTCTTCAATTATTTGTCTTTGATCCTTTACAATTCTTTCCAGCAAGGCAATGGCAGTACCCCGGGTCATGGGCTCATCGCCGTCGCCCCGCATGCCAATGGTTACAATGCTTTCATTCTCCCCCATGCGCTCTATGCCTGTACGCCAGAACTCGCGCAGCGTCTCCTCGTTGGTTTCATAGTTCCACGGTCCTTCGCCGTAGCGGCTCCACTCAACGTGTGCACGCATCATGGGCTCGTGGTGCGAGGTGCCAATTACCACACCGTATTCATGAGCAAGCGGTGCATTTAGCGAATCATCATCATAAATGGCACGCCCCCACATTGCCGGCCACAGGTAGTTGCCTTTCATGCGGAGAATCAGTTCGTACACTTTTGCATAGAATTCATGATTGAATTTTCCATAGTTTTCATGCACCCACCCTGCCAGGGCCGGCGCCTCGTCGTTGATGAAAATGCCGCGGTATTTCACGGCAGGTTCACCATCAGAGTACGCGCCGGGAAGCACGTACAAATCAGGCTTGTGCTGCACCGGGACGTCTGCCCACCAGTACCAGGGCGAAACCCCAATATGGCCTGAGACATCGTAAACACCGTAGATGGTGCCTCGTTTATCGCTACCGGCTATCACCAGTGCCTTATCAACACCCTCCATTGGCTTGTTCACCACCTGTATCAAATAAGTCTCCCATTTTCCTTCTATCTCCGACACGTCCAATTTTTCATCAGCAATCAGCTTATCAATTACCGGGCTTTTCCCAATCGTTCCAATCAGCACTACCTCTCCTGCTTCGGGCGCATCCGTTGTGAACACCGCAGGCTGCGCTTTTGAAACGCGCTGTACGTCGGCCTGCAGATCTTTGGCTGCCCGTACCACACCGGGATAATCTTCGCTGCTCACAAAAATAGACGCTGCCTTACCTGACGAAGAGAGTGTAAAGTACCCTTCACCCTTTTGGGTGGTGATATAAGAAGTCGGCCTTTCCTGAGCCATCTCAGGAGTACAAGACAGCATCATTCCTGCCAGCGCTACCATTACAAGCAATGGAAAACGCCCTATAAAAAATTGAAAATTCCTCATTGTCGTCATTATTCTCTCTCGATTGATTGTTAATAAATTTCCATAAGAATAAGGCTTCAAGATATGAATCTATTAAGAATATTAAAAAAACAATCGATTGTTTTGTAAAGATCGTTAAAATCCGTTGACTACCGGCTTATACCGGAATGGTGCGGTTTGGGTAAGTGGTCGTCGCCTGTCCCTGAAACGTCAATTTCGTTTTTCTTAGTCAACCCTTTTTTATAACTTAAAATTTTTGAACGGGGCTCTGCCCAAAACTATAGCATAAGAGATGAAGTGGACTTTTTATATCCGGCAAAAGTTGAAGGTAGCCTTGCTCCTTCTGGGGATTATGATGTTGATCATGCTGACAATCCTGATAAGCCGGAAAAACATCAACCACATTAGTGAATCCTTTGACTCAATGTATAAGGACAGGCTTATTCCCGCTACGGATATTTTTTACCTGGCAGAAAACCTGTACAGCAAGCGGATTTTGCTGGAAAACTACCTGAATTCGGAGATCAATAAAAACACACAACAACTTAGAGAAAGCCTCACGCACCACGATAGAATCATGGATTCGATTATCGTAGAGTTTGAAAAAACCTACCTTGTAGATGAAGAGTCGCACTTTCTCACCGATTTCAAGGAGAAATCAGAACAATATGCTTCGATTGAGGATGAAATTATCGGGCTGAGCCAGCGGGAATCGAAAGACAGCGCGCTCCGGCAATTCCATGCCAATGGCGAGGCGGTATTTCAATGTACCATCGATAACCTTGTGAAACTGACGCAGATTCAGTCGACCGTAGGAAAGACACTTACCGACACCTCCCAATCGGAAGCTTCGGACATCAACACACTTTATACCGTGCAGATGATCCTGGTATTTGTGATCGGCGCAATGGTGCAAGCGCTGATTTTTGCTTCAAAGTCGCTAAGGGCTGGAAAAGAGCAGAAGTACCGGCTGAACTAAAGACAGAATCGACAATTCATCAAGTATTTTACCATGCTGTAATCTGCCATATTTTCACAATAAATAGTATTTTTGTTAATAATACTTAGAGGCGCGGGTAATGAATCAAATATCTTAAAATATGGTAACTATTCATCCTCAATATATTAAAGATTCTGCGGGCAACAACCTCGTTGTTTTATCGCAAAATGACTTTGATGCTCTTATTGAAGAGCTTGAAGAGTTAGAAGATATACGGCTTTATGATAAAGCGAAAAATGGAAAGCAGGAGTTCGTAGCTGCTGAAGAAGCCTTCAAGGAAATTGAAGAAAAACGAAAAAAGAGGTGAAGTATAGGGTTCGTATAGAGCGGAAAGCACAAAAAAAATTGGCGAAAATCCCCGATCCCTATTACTCAAAAATTAAATTGGCTATTCTCAATTTGGGAACTGACCCCAAACCTCAAGGCTATCAAAAACTAAAAGGGAGAGATGGCTATCGCATTCGAGTAGCCGATTACCGCATTATTTACGAAATTTTTGACGATGTGCTTCTGATCGATGTTATTGACTTGGGCCATAGAAAGGATATCTATTAAAAATTACTCCAACACCAATTCAGTCTATCTAACAATCTACAGAAATAGCCGATACAAAAGTGAGCCAGATTTCTCTTAAAATGATAGCTGCAAAGTGAAAAGAAGATGGCCGGAATTTGGTATTAGAGGTTTCACTTTGTGTGTGCAAATTAATGCATAACTGATGGATTTATATTCCGGGCCATCTTCAGATCATAAAAGTAAATAATTATTGTCTATTTACCATCGGTTTTAAGTCGGTTAATTCCTCAATTCGGATGGGTCGCTTTTCTTCGATGCTCTTACGCGCGGCCACCCCTATCAGTACCGACATGGCGCCATCTCGCGTGCC
>CAYUJK010000006.1:0-1424 GCA_964444895.1 uncultured Roseivirgaceae bacterium | reverse complement strand
GAGTAGCTCACCTGCACATTGTTGGCATATTTGATTTGCACAGCCATTTTATCATAAATATCGATTTCCTCGCGCCACAGGCAATTGTCGCGAATGTAGCCATCTTCTTTCTCGTGCGCTACGTAGAGATCCATCAACATTTTGTCCTTGGTGATATCCATGTAGTAGTTGCAGTTGGGAATGTGCTGGCAACCGCGGCACTTATCGCCACGAAACGAATTGTTCTTTCCATAGTGTTCCAATGCGCCATACGCATTCACTTCTACCGGGTCGGAATCTATCCACCAGTTCAGCAGGTCGAAATGGTGGGTGGACTTGTGCACCAGCAAGGTTCCGCCTTTTTCCTTCAAGCCATGCCACCGCCGAAAATAGGAAGCGCCGTGGTAGGTGTTCAGGTACCAGTTAAAATCGACGGAAGTGATTTTCCCTACACTTTTCTCTACCAACAGCTCTTTCAGGCGCGTAAACTGTGTGCCATAGCGGTAGTTAAACCCTACCAACACCCGTTTGCCGGTGCGCCGTTCTGCATCCAGGATGCGCTGGCACTTTACCTCGTCGGTAGTCATGGGCTTTTCAGTGATGACGTCTACGCCCAGCTCCAGTCCGCGAACGATGAACTTGTCATGTGTAGAGTCTACCGTGCAGACAATCAGGTAGTCTGGCTTGGTCTTTTTCATCATCTCCTCAAAATCCGTGAAGGTAGCGCAGTTGGCGCCGATGAATTTCTTGCCGAACTCCAGCCTGCTGGGGTTGATATCACACAAGCCTACAAACTCGGCTATGTCGCCATATTTTTCGAGAATGTTTTTTCCCCAATACGAGATACCACGAATGCCCGTGCCAATAAGTGCCAATTTCACTTTTTTACCTGCTGCGCTTTTTGCAAAAGTGCCAAATGGCAAGGCTGATGAAGCCAACATAGTACCGGCGGCAATTGCACCCGTCTTTCCGATGAATGTCCTCCTGTTTAATTTTTCCATGATTCCGGTGATTCAATTTTACTTTTAACCATATATTAACTCGTGTTCTTGACTGCCAAAGCAGAAAGGGTCTGGCATGTTTTATCATTTTCAGGAAAAAAATTTAGGCATTTAATTCATACCAACCTTCATGGAGTGTCATGAAAGGTTCATATTGCACCCACTTTGTTAAAAAATGACGAGATACACCTTTGTGTTTTACCCTTTTGTTTTATAATGAAGAATCTTATTAATTTTCGGCATGAATAAAATCCTTTTTGCTTTGGGAGCTGCGATAGTGTCTGTTGCCGCTTTCTATTTTTTCCTTAGCCGGTCGAATGAAAAAAAAGCCGCCAAAGACCTGGATCACTACTGCGGATCGTGTCATTTGCCCCCTTCACCGGGCGACTTTAGCAAACACACCTGGAAAACCAAAATACTCCCCGACATGGGAGCCCGGTTGGG
>CAYUJK010000005.1:0-29918 GCA_964444895.1 uncultured Roseivirgaceae bacterium | reverse complement strand
GGCCGAGTGGCTAGGCAGAGGTCTGCAAAACCTTTTACAGCGGTTCGAATCCGCTCTTGACCTCCATATTAAAATAGTACAAAAACGGAGCGTATGGAATAGGCTTATTTCCCCGAATGGGGCTGTTACCACATCTGAGTGCAATTGTTTCAATTAAACATTGATTTAACAAAAATCTGTGGTAACATGATTACGTTCAAATGCACCTGTTTCAAGAACAGGATCAAAAAAAATGGAGCGGTGGCCCTATACATCAGGGTCACTTTTTCAGGATATTCTTCCCGATACATTCCACTTGAATTTACCTGGCCTTATAAGCGATTTGACTATGAAAATGGGCGATGCCTGGCACGCTCGAAGGATGACAAGGAGGTCAACGCTAACAATACGCTCATCCGCAATGAGCTGGCTAAGCTCAACGACATTGTAGTCGACTACCGGCTATCGAAGCGCCAGTTGACCATTCAATTGCTCTTCAATGAGTACTATGAGGTGGCCAGTAAGACTGATTTTATCCGGTATTATATGCAAAAACTCAAATACCGGCACAAACGAAGGGAAATAACCTGGGAAACTTACGAGGCTAACCTGAAGGTAATCCGGAAGCTGAGGCAGTGGAAAAAAAATATCCCGTTTGAGGACTTTCATGAGAACTGGGCGCAGGAGTTTACGGATTACCTGAAAGACATCATCCAAACCCGCATCCAAAACCCGGCTAATACGATCTGGAACCACCATAAACAAGTAAAGGCATATTTGAACCTGGCACGCAGAGATGGATACCGGTTTGCCGATCCTTACCAAAATTACAAGCTGAAGGCGGTAAAGGGTACCTGGAAGCCGCTTTGGCAGGATGATGTCAAGAAAATTTACCACTACTATAAGGAGGCGACTGACGTGTATGAGCGCAGGGCGCTGCGGCGGTTTCTTTGGGCGTGTGGCACATCGATGCGGGTGAGCGACATTAACCGCGTGACAAGGGACTGGATGAAGGGGGACTATATTGTCTATAACCCGTACAAGGGCAGGGACCTTACTAAAATGATAGAGCTTCCGGTGAATAAGCTGGTGAAAGAGCTGTGGCGGGATGCTTTGCGCGAATCGGTAGGAGAACTCTACCTATTTAGGGGTATATCTGATCAGAAGAGCAATGAGATCGTGAAAAAGGTGACCAAACTTTTGGGAATTACGGAGAAAGCGCACCATCACATCGGAAGGCATACCTTTATTTCACTGTATGTCGCGAAAACGAACGATCTGCGGGGGGCGCAGGAGTTTGCGGGACACTGGAGTATTAAGCAGACTGAGACGTATACGCACTACTCGCGGATCCATGGGAAGCAGAATATGCGGAAAATGGATGATTTGGCGGGGTGATTGTACCCTTATAGGTTTTAGAGCTGGTGAGAGTATCGTCTCACCAGCTCTAAAAGGCGGCGTCGGTTTCCAGTTTGTTGATCACGTTGATGCCTTCGCGGGTTTCGTTTACGTTGTTGTTTACTTTTAGGTTGGTTTGCCAGCTGGTCACATCAGACCTTAGCGCGGCTGTTTCCGCTATTTGCTGTCGCTGAAGCTCCAATGATTCTCTGGCAAACTCTGCTCCGGCCTGGGAATTATTGGAAGCTGCTGAGCTGCTGCCGGAAGCTATGGATGATATCGGGTTTATGGGGCCTCCAGTTTGGAAGAATTTGACGCCGCCATACCGGTGGTTTAGTTCGCTGGCTGCGGCGAGGCCTGCGGGGTCGAGGCCTACTCTGCGGTTCAGGATGATCTCCCCGTCTTCCATTTCTATGGGCTGCCCTGTGCTTTTTACTACCCCGGGTATGCCGCCATCACGGTGCAAGGGACCACGGAGCATGCCGCCCATGGCAAGACGACGGACGGCTTTGATCCTACCGCCGAGCCCAAACTTCTGCGATTCAATGGCATTGATGTTTTTTGCTGTTCTGGCAATCGCCAGGGCCGTGAATAGCGCTCCGATTATCGCTCCTACAATTGGATTACCCATACTCATCGCGCCCTGCCAGATGTTAGCTACCTCCGTAATTCCTGATATAATAACCTGCGTTTTCTGTTGCTTTTTCAGTTTGTTGTATTCGGATTTTCTCAGAGATTGGCCTTCTGCAAGGTTTTCCTTAAGGCCCTCCAAACGCGCCCTTTCTTGATCGATAGCCATCTGGTTAAATCCAGCAGCTGCCTGAGACATCGCATTGAAAACCTGAAATGCCTCTCTTTTTTTCTTTTCCTGTGCTGCCTTATGGGCATCCACATCTTTTTTATACTCACCCTGGTTAAATGCGGTAAGATCTGCTTGGGCAGCTCGCGCCTCGTTGGATGCCGCACCATAATGTGCTGTGATGTCTGCCAGCCTATCCTCCAAATACTTTCGCTGAAGCTCTGAAATTTGCATTTGATATTCTTCCTCGGAAATAAGACGGTTTATTCTGTCTTCTTCAACCATCAGTGCCTCTTCCCTGAGTGTTAATTCAAGGCCTGCTAATCTATCTTGGTGTTTTTTATCCCTGGCTTCTTTCTCCTTTTCAGCATTCTCCAAATCTGCCTCTTTCTGCTCATCATTTATCTGCTTTTCGAGCTCTGCCAGGTCGCTGGTAGCGGTGCGGCGCTCCCGAATGATTTCAAGTAGACGACCTTCTATGATCTCAGATAGGCCTAAGGAACGGATTTTTTCATTGAGCAATTTGGCATCAGATGTAGCAAGCAGGTCATTGGCATCGACGGCTTTGTCGGTAAACTGCTCTATGGTTTTAATCTGCTCGCCAAATGAGTCGTTTGAAAGGTTTTTTAGGTCGTCAAGCATCTTCCTGCGCTCCTCAAATGTGCGGGAATCATCGGAAATGATCTTCTCGTTGATGGTTTTTACGTTGTCGAAGCCATCGATCAGGATATCCAAATCCCTTTCCAGCCGGTCCTGCTTTAGTTCAGCTTGTTGCTTTTAATTATCGATGAGGGTGCGGGTGTAGTTAGAGTCGGCTTGCTGTTTGGCGATCTGTGCATCTACATAGGCGTTTTTAATGTCTTCGGTAAGGGTGCCGTTCCTTTTGGCAATGTTAAACTCCTGCTGCGAGATCCGGAGCCTTTCGGCTGCAATGCGTTTCTCTGCTTCCGCAGTATCTTCCAGGGCGAGACGGGCCATTTGTGCTGCCTTTTCCCTTTCGGCAAACGATCTGGTAGCATCGTCGGCAATAGCGCTTTGGATGTCAAATATGGCTTGCGAAGCACTTACCGATCGCTTTATTTCTCGCTCCAATTCGCGCAGGTTTTGTTTAGCACGCTCTAGTTTGAACCCTTCCTCAAAGCTTTCGCGAACATTAGACCCCATGTCCTTAGCGGCATCTACGATCTCTATCATCACGGCCTTCGCCTCACTCGCCGCGCCGCGAAAATCTCCTTTCATCAGTTTATTCCAGGCGGCCCCGAGCCCAGACAGCGACCTGACGAGGTTGTTTACAAAGCCGATCACGGACCCAATGACTGCCTGTATACCGGACATAGAAGCAGAGAGCAGTTTGGCTCCCTTTTCTGTCTTTGTAAACCAGGTAATGAGCGTAGTAATTGCGATAATTAAAAGCCCTATGCCGGTGGCCGCGATGGCTACACGGAGCAGTTTGAAGCCGTTTGTGAGACCGCCGACGTTGGCGCCCAGCCCTCTAAATCGCCCGCCTAACTGCTCTACCTGCCCACCAAAGGGTACCATCTTTAAAAATGAGGAAACCAGCCCCTCCTGTTCTTTTTTTACGCCGCTTACCTGCTTGCGTACATCGCCAAGGCGGCCAGTGACCTTTTGAAAGTCGCCGCTTTTTTTGACAAATTCTTCGGATCCGGGAGTAAGGTCGTTGATTTCGCGCTTTAGTCTGTTTGCCTGCTGCTGTAGCTCTTTGATGGTAGTACCGGCCTTTTGCCCGTTGCTGAGAACTATGTCGATTACTGCTTCTGCCATTATTGATTACTTATAGATGTTGCCAATATTTCTGCGGTTTCCTTCGCGAATTCGCGCAGCACCTCTTCATTGAGGGCGCGAAGCACGTCTGGGAGCGCCTGACGCTTCCACCTTTTGGGGCGGTGAGTGTCGTTTTTGCGCTTATCCAAGGCGATGGCCCAGGCGATCCGCTCGGCTTTCTTGAAGTCCGGAAGGTTGGGGGCGCCGTTTTTGTAGCCCGGCACGCGGCCGCCGGTGGTCAATCCGCGCTTTTCTACGAACTCCCGGATCTTATCGATCGGCGGGAGCTTTACCCAAAGTAGTTTTCTTTTACCGATGTACTCTCCGTATTGAAAGAATTCTGCCCGGATGACGGGCGGCTGATCTCCCTGAGCATTGATCACAGACACGCGCACACTGCCCTGTAGCGCCCCGGTGCTGCTAAACTTGCCTATAGCTGCCTCCATAGCCGCCTTCAACTGACCAGCATACTTGCTGGCAAGCTGGTTCATTCGCTGCTGGATCACCTCTGGAATTACATTTGCCATGCTGCTAATTACTGCGGAAAAAGCCGCCAAAAATATGACGGATAGAAAGCGCTATGCGGTGTACATTGCCACCCGGGCCACCCCTACGCCACGCTGGGTAAGCCGCACCTGTACGCTTTTGATGAAATACTTCACCCGGTCGATCATGTATTTCTTCTCAAAATCGAGGTTCATCAGGTGCCGGAACTCAAAGGCGATATTGAATTGTACCTCCTTTCGATTCATGAGGAAGCGCACGTACTGCTTGTAGCGCTCTTCGTAGATGCCGTCTTCGCCGGGGAACTTGAGCAATAGTCCCGAATGGATGATGGTGCTTTCGAACATGAGGCGTAGGGGTAATTCTTTGAATTCCGGCACACGCATACGGGGCACATTGGTGAGTGAGCCGGCGCCCAGACCGTTGAGGGGTGTAAGCCGTACCGTGCCGGTCAACTCCAGACCCGATACGTCGCTGCTAATTTCGTTTTCCACATCCCCGATGTCCAGCACATCCTCCTGGGCGAGCAGATCTTCCGGGTCTTTTGGGCTTTTCAGCCGCACTCCCGTGTAGCTCACGTCATCTATTGCTCCGTAGGGCGATGAGAGGTGTGTGATGTCTTCGTAGTCCGTGGCCAGCATCATGGGCTTGCGCGATTTTATGACGATCTGGTTGCTGAGGTCGTTGTAGTATACCATCAGGTTAAGCTTTCGCTGCAGTTGCTTGAGAAACTCCTCGATGGTCCAGTCGGGCACCAGGTCGGCAATGTTGAATGAGGGCTTGAAAAATAGAAATTCGCGATAGCCGATGTAGTGCTGCTTGTGCTCGCAGACGTTGCTGTGCACCAGGCACAGCTCGCTGTACCAGGTTTCGTCGAAGAAATCACCGATGAATCCTACGCCGAACTCCTCCGTGATGCGCTCGAAGATATACTGAATCATCACCTGCGGGAGAAGAGAATTGTAATTTCGTACCAGGAACGGGCCGCCCTGGCCGTTCCACATGGCGTTGGGGTCGTTGCCCACCAGCTCGGAGCTCTGCATAAGGTTACATAGCGGGAGCTGCTTTGTCTTCGTGTGCACGGCAGATTCTTTCTTGTAATCTTCATATAGGCCATCATTGTAGATGGTGTGAAATCGCAACTTGTCATCGACCGGCGGACCTACGCGGTACTGCTCTACGAAATCAGAGATGGCGTCCTGGTAGGCGGTGATATCTGCCGCTTCTACATGCCACATGGCACGGGCCGCCTCGCTGTCGTCAGATGCTTCGACGTGAAAGTCGGTTTCGAAAGCCTCCGGATCCAGCGTTGGGTACATATCGATATACCGGTTGACGATGTGCCCCAGGGGAGATGATCCACTGGCTACATAGCTGGCTGTGACGAGGTTGGTTCCGTTGCTGTTGATAGCACCGGCCAGGTCATCCAGGTATATCTCTTCGTAATCTTCGCCATTAACCTTGAGCTTGAAGGGCTCATTTTCCCAATAGTCATTCTCATCGAAGGATGAATTGGTCGGTGGTTCGTTGTTGATGTTGCCCACTACTTTGGTGCGCCACAGCCGTACGCCTTCATTATCTTCGTAGATACAGTACGCGCCGTCCTTGCCACCGGATGGCGTAAATTCGAGTGTGGATGTCCAGTACTTTGCAGATGGCTTAATATACGCCCGCTTGCTGTAGGTCTCCTCCGTCATCACGATCTCCTCATTCATTAGCTCGCGCAGGCGCATGTTCTTTAATTTATTGCCGAGCGACCGCAGGCCTATGAAGAAATTGGCAGTGTATCGACGACTATCGACCGGGTTTATCACGAGGTCGCCCTTTTTGAAGGGGCAGCCGTCGTAGAGTATAGTGCGATTTTTGAACGTGAGCTTGCCGCCCCGGCGCTCTGGCACGTCGGGGTGCTCCAGGAGGTGGGCATTGTTTTCGGAAAGGTCGCCGCCGGGAATTTCAAACGGTAACGTAAAACTGCCGGGAATTATCTCCTCGTCGGCGAAGATGGGGTTGTTCATGCGCAGCTCGATGGACGTATCGGGGAAGGTATCGAGCAGGTTGCCGTTTTCGTCTGCTATGCCTATCATATTAATGCTGGTGTATATGAGTGTTCGTTATACGCCTCGATGACCTCGAATCTCACGAATCGCTTATTGTCGCGATCGGGTTTCAATGGCATACTGCGCGACTGAATGATGACGGGCACGCGCTGTCCGCCGGTGATCTCGTACACTTGATTGCTCAGCATGAAATCTTGCATATATTCCAGCCACAGCTGGGCATAGCGGCCGGTGATCCAGCCCGAGCTGTACCGACTGCGGGCCTGTAGTGTCTTGTCGCCGCTCTGAAATTGCCCGTCCGTGGCGGAATAATCTTCCGTAAGGTGCTTTTCAATGATTTCATTTTGAAACTCCACGGTTCTCTCGGCAATGCCCGTGGTGCGGATGACCTCGTAGGCGCCGAGGGAAGTGAGGAACATAAAGTAGCGGGTATTGGGCGGGGTAGTCTGTGTGATCATGTAGCTGCGCACCTCGCTGACGTCCTCGTCGTCCTGATCGCGCAGCCACAGGTCGTAGCGCACCAGGTTTTTTTCGGAATCAATAGCCAGCACGCCAGTGTTGAATGGCCCCGCAGGCACCTGGTACATGCCGCCGTACACTACGCCGGTGAGGTTCATAAGCTCTTCGGTTGCGGTGGTCTCGTCGTCATAGTAGGCGGTGGCCATGAGCTTGAGCTGGGTGATGTCGAGATGATACACCCAAAACTGCAGGTAGTCTTCCTGAGCGAGGTCAACGCCCTTCATGGGTGGCTGCCATGTCATAAATTTTTTGTTCGTGGGGATGTAGTTCCCAAAATAGTCTGTTTCCGGGTACTTTTTCTTGTCTATTCCGCCGAGTGCGACATAAAAGGGGTTGCTTTCGTTAAGGCTGCCGGAAGGCTCCAGCGCGTCCTCTTCGGTGTACTTGTAGAACACTTTGTACAGCTTGATCCGATCGGTGATGCGCTTGATGGTGTTCTCGTTGTGTGCGGGCGGGGTGGCATGCAATACGCCCCTGAGTGCCTGCCGAAGGTTGAACACACTCACATTCTCGGAGTTGAGCTCTACAGCCATGGCCATGGTCTTTTGAAAAGTGCCGCCGGGCGTGTGCTGAACGCGCACCTCCAGGTAGCTGCGGTAGTTTTCTCCAGGAGTGGTAACGAGCTTAGGCACGGTAAATATGATGTGGTTTTTGTGAAAATATACCCGCTCGAATATTACCTCGCCCGGGTTAACTATAGCCAATTCTGTGACGATGAAGCCGTCATTATCCCGTACGGCGATAACATATTCGCCGGGAGCGAGGTTCAGGAAGCTATTGCTGCCCTGCCAGGTGTCGCCGCCATCTTTGCTGAATTCGAGGGGCGAAGCGTAGATGCCGGTAGGAGTAACTACGATAGCGCCATTGGCGGCACCGGAAATCGTTTCGTGCGTGATGGACATGGTGAAGGAGAAGTCAGGCGATGCGCTGTTTACATAGCGCTGCGAGAATGAGGTGCAAGATATGCGGTTCTTTTCCCGTACCCGAATGCTGTAGGATCCGGGAGCGAGGCCCGTGAAGAGGTTGCTATCCTGCCAGGTGTCGCCGCCGTCGGCGCTGTACTCGAATGGCGCTGTGCCGCCGGTGATGCCGATGGTAATGGTGCCGTCTTCAGCTCCCGGGGTAGTCTCTGCGGTTGCGATGGTTGTGGCGCTATCGATGGCCAGCGTGCAGGGGTCTGTCTCGTCAATTGTGTTGCGAATGAAGTAGCGATCTACCCACAACAGACCGTCTACATTGAGGGAAGAGCTGCCGGCATCGACTATTCGTACGCTGAAGGTTCTATTCCCCGCAGTGTCGGAGTTCTGGAAGATCGCGCTGATTTCTACAAAACCCGATTTTGCAGCGGATACTGTGGTCGTTTCCCTTTCGGCGACCACCTCTGTAAGGCCATTGTTGCTGAATATCTGTAGGATGGCGTCGTTACTGGCTGAGGGCGCGGCCGACGATACCTTTACCCAGGCACTGACACGATAGTAGAGGTCGGCGCCGAGTGACCCGCTGGCGACGGCGCCGGTATTTCGGTTCCCTCCGTCAAATGCTGCGGCCTTATTTTGCGATTGGCAGGAATAGTTGCCGAAAAATTTCTCGTCATAGCTGCGCGATAGCTGGAACTGACCGGACGCGTTAAGGATCATTCCCCATGTAGAGGGGTCAGTTTCGAAATTTCCGCCGCCGCCGACGGTGTTAAGGTTAGGTCCTGTGCTATTCCAAGCCATCGTTTATGTCCATTTATCTTCGTTGTACTCTAATCGCATCGGTATGCGGAAGTTGATGTCCAGCCGGCAGCCTACAAAGTTGGTTGCGCCAAAGATGGTGGTGTCTGCTTCGCCGTATTGAAAGCCGTTGATGTCGGTTTGGATGGTGCCTTCGTTCCAGTCTTTCTTCATCTTGCCCAGGATGTCGCGCACGATCGCTTCCAGTTCCTTGTATTTTGTGTCGCGATCGGCGAATGCTTCCGAATTTGCCTTTGCATACAGGTATAGTGAGATCTGCTTCACGCCGGTTTCGTTGTCGCTGCGGTCGTCGGTGATGCGTACGGGCTGATAGGGATGCATCCAAAGGACGGGCAGCATTAGCGATGACTTTACTTTGCTGTTCATCACGTCGAAATCGCCGTACTGAAAGCTGTTGATGTCCACATGGCTGGCAGCGATGGCGGTGAAGTAGTTGATTACGGTCTGAAAATCGTATACGTTAAGCATTTTTGTGGCTCCTTTCTCTTAGTTCTTTTGCTTCCCTGGCTTTCTTGTCGAGATAGTTCAGGGCTTTGTAGATGTTCGTATTGGCCGCTACGGTATAGCCTGCGAAGGCTGGTGTGTCGGCAAGGTCGTAAAGCAGGTCGGCCCACATCTGGCCGGTGTATTGCGGCGTGCCTGGGGCATCGTAATCTTGCGGTGGTTTGGGAAACAGGTGTTCGCAGCGGTTCACAATGAAGCTGCGGCAGTTGGCATAGGTGCGCAGGATCAGGTACTTTAACTGGAAGGTGAGATCCGGCGGGAGGATGTTGGCGTAGGCTTCGATCTGGTCTTCGGTGAAGGCTGCTTTTGTTGATGGTCTGTCGGGGGACATACCATGGACCATGGGGGAATAGAGGACAGCAATCAGCCTGTTCAGGTAGTGCCCGGCCTCCTGGCTTTCGTTGTGGGCCATTATCAAAAATTTGCTGTACTCGCTGTCGGCCCATTGGAGCTGCAGGAAGGTGAAGTCTGACAGCTTTTCCTCGGGAGCATATAGTTTCCCGCTTTTTGTTTTTATCCACGTTACATGGAAATGGTACCACATTTTCTCAAACAGGTTAATGTCGTGGTAGATGTCGCGGATCTGCTCGGCGCTGAGCTGCTTAAATACCTTTGGCTGCCTGGCCAGCAATAAAACCATCCGATATATTTCACTGCCCAGTGCATCAAACCGCTGCTGCAGGCGCAATTGCTCTATGCTGTGCTGCATAGAGAGCACCAGCCCGGCAGTATCGGCCTTCAGATGCTGCCAGTCGGTGTGAAATAGATCGGCGATTTTGTGGGTGATGGACATGTTACACTGAAAAATGTTTGTTATCCGCACTGTTTTCGGGCTGCCACTTTGGTCCCGGATCTGCTTTTGATGTCCAGCACTCTGATGCCTCAATCAGTGGATAGTCGGCAATGTTGTCTTCAATGAACTTCTTCAGCTTTTGCTCG
The DNA here is from genome assembly GCA_964444895.1 of uncultured Roseivirgaceae bacterium. Taxonomy (GTDB): domain Bacteria; phylum Bacteroidota; class Bacteroidia; order Cytophagales; family Cyclobacteriaceae; genus CAJXNP01. Next base: position 19,701 of record CAYUJK010000005.1, on the reverse strand, counting down.
TCGGCCATGTAGCCAAATTCGCCGTCGCGCAGGGAACTCATCAGCATCTTCACTTCTTCTTTACCGGCGAGTTGCTTTTGTACCACGCCGTCATTCGAGGAATATACAGCAATGCCCTGCTCTGACACTGATACCCGGATTGTCGGCAGTGTCAGAAACAGGGCTTTCTTTGCAATAATAGGCCGCAGCATGTCAATGAGGACCTGTGAGTTAGCTGTAATTGTATCGGTTTTGACCTGATCGACCAGCTCATCGTACTGGTCTGTACAGATCAGGGCCTTCACATATTCCTTTTCTATCTGAATGATGCGCTTTTTGAGCCTGAGGAATAGGCGACGGCTGTCGTTAATGTCTATGTATTGGCTGGCAATTCGGGTATTGTTGACCAGGTAGCCTTCGTTTTTGGTGTTTGCGGTGCTGGCATACCAGTCGTTGTACACGGTAACGGATGCGTTTACTTCCAAATACTCCAGCAGCTTCTCGGCAAACAAGTCTGCCTGCTTGATGAACGATAGCTCCAGCTTGCTCACCTTCCATCCGGGAGCGGGCTGGCTGTTCTGGCTGCTGGATTGATTTATGCCGCTGTCGCCGAAGTTGACGCCCAACTGGTTGATGCTCTGATAGGCCATGTAGTAGGCAATGCACTTCTGAACCTTTGGGAAAATGGCTTTGATGTTGGCATCCACGATGTCGTCCACCACATTTTCGGCGTCTACGTATGCGGACACCAGGGCATCATAGAACGCAGCCCCCAATATCGGGATGATGTACAGCTCTTCCGCTTCCTCAATGAAGGGTTCCACAGTGGCGAAGTCTGTGTTTGCGTCGATCGCGATGTGCTTTTTAAGCTCCGATATGGTGGTGATTAGTGGCATTACTTGTTTTGGGTTGTGGGGTTATTCTCGTTTTGCACGGCAAAGCCTGACTTATTCTGGTCGAGGGATTGCAGCACGATGTTCTTATACCCGCGATGCAGGTCCTTTGGCCAGCCGTTGAAGCGCTTCACGAAGTTCCACGGCTCCATAGTGGTTTGCCGCGGGATGACGGTATTGAGCTGCAGGTAGTAGTTGAACTGCTCGCGTACATCTGAGGCAGAGCCGGTGCCCAGACCATTGCTGAGGATAAGACCCTGCAGCGATGGCGGGACTCCGTGTGCGGTAGCAAGCGCGGCGGCGGCGGTACCATAGGCATTAAGCCAGGCACTATCTTTAATGTCGTTTTTCAGCTCATTGATCTTCCAGCCAGGCAGCGGCTGACCTGATTCATCCACTGCAAACTTTGTATAGAAGGTCTTCGAGGCATTCTTTGCGCCTGCCAGCATGTCGTCGATCTTCTGTTTGATGTCTTTTTCGGCATCGATTAGTGCTTTGGCGTGAGCTTCATCACTGCTGTACCGATCCCTGGGATACAAGGCAAGGAAATACTCTTCCGGTATCTCTATGTGATACTTGATGTTGATGGAATTATCAATGTTTCCGTTGATCCATTCGGGTATTTTTTTGGCGACGGCGAGCCACTTGAGGTTGCTATGCCAGTATGCTTCCGGGAAATAGTCCTTATCCGGAGAGGGTATTTTGTGCTGATATATGCCGTTGGGTATGCCAAATGGATCTAGCCTTTTGAATGCCGGTACCTTGGCAATCTTGTCTTCCTGCTGTGTAGGCCACTCGCCGCTGAGGAAGAAGTTGTCTATATCTCCAGTCTTTGGATTTCGGATGCCCGGGCGCACGTCTTTAGCACGGTGCCACTTTACCTGTAGGATCTTATTTCGGAGTTTGTTGGGAATGTACTGCACGTAGTAGAAGCTCCACCATTCGTAATCAGTGATGATGCCCTGGAAGAAGTTCTCAATGTCGTTCATCCAGTCGAATTCTTCGATTTCCGGATTGGACTTATAGACCTCTTCATCTGAAATTGGTATCAGGATGTCCTTATTGTTCTCAGTTTCCTTCCGGAAAAACTGCAATCCTGCACCAAAGTGGGCGGAGATCTTGAAGCGCAGGGCACCGGCACTGGTACCGTCTTCCATGTTCTCATCCAGTATACGCTGAGGGCGGTTGTTGTCGGTACCCCATCGCGCCCACTTCTGAGATGATAGGGTATAGCCTGGCTGAGCGTCGGGTTCTACCTCGCTCTTTTTCACCTCGATAATAGAACCTGATTTCTTGCCGAAGCTGATGCCTTTTTTAATATCGATGATAGTGTCGTTGCTCAATGTCTTATGGTTAGCCAGGTTTTTGAATTGTGATCGCGGAACTGGTACATGTGTGGGGGCTTCACGCTGCGGTGCTCTTCGGCATTCTCATCATGCAGCAGCATGGTACCGTGGTACTTCAGGTTGTACTTAAATTTCCCTTTACCTGTGCTGTCTTCCTCAGATGATTGCTTCGGTGACTTTACATTTTTTCGGGCATGGTATATTTCTCTTTGCCTGCCATCCGCAGTACCAAACCGAATTCCGTAGGTGAGCACTTGCCCACCTTCAGTGACGGTCTGGTCAAATTTTTTAAGTACCGAACCGATATCAATTACGCCCATGTTTGTCCGTTTCGTTCGGTACAATTCTACAGAATGAGGGATTGTTTTCTTATGACGGATAGTTTGTAAACCTAAAGTTGCCGAATCCAAAAAAAATGAGCGGATTTTTTTGAGTGTGAACTATCTAATTTTCAGCGTGTTGAAAATAATCCAACTTTACGGACGCGGCACTCCCGTGTGCTATATCGAATAGCGGTCGCCAATTGCCAAAAAAAGTGAAATATGAATGGATCTATTTCCCAAAAGAAACTTCGGTCACATACCGCTGCTTGCTTACCAGCTTGGCATAGGCATGGTACAGGCGATAGTCGTAGGCATCGGTGAGGTGGGTGGCATGTTGGGGTTTGATATTGGGGTTGCTCTCGCTGGCCTTGTCTTTCTTGAAGTCTTTCATAGGGGCAGACTCCAGGGCGATGCGCAGATTGTTGCACCTGTTCAGGTTATGCCTTACTTTGGGCAGGCGTGTGTCTGTTTCCCTGTGCAGCATGTTCATAAATCGGTGCCTTTCCAAGTGGCCGATATCGCCTATCTTCTTCCGGATCACCGTCCACTTATCCCGGCGCAGGATGTCCGCGAACTGCTCAAAGTTGTTGAGTTTGGCATTGCCTTCCCTTTTATTGCCTGACTTATCGCCCCACTGGTAGACTACCCTGTGCTTATGGTGCTTATAGTACGCACAGAACTGTAGCGCCAGGTCGTCGATGATAAGGGGATGCTCTACAAACATCTCATTGATAAATCGCACCTCAAAGGGATGCTTAATCTCCTGGTCGATGGTGATGCTATTGAATGCTCCCCAATCGTGGCTGATGTTGATGGGTAGGTTTGTCTTGTAGTCCTTATCCCATCTGGCATCCTGCGATTGTGGGCTGATGTCGAAGCCCAGGCTGTCGATATAGTCATAATCAAAGCTGTCTGTATACCAGTGCCTATCCTTAAGGGATGGGTAGAAGAGCGCACCATATTGGTTCAGGCGCTTGCTCATTACCTCGATCAGGTATTTTATGGGCGACATGCTGCGCTTGAATCGCTTCAGCACTTCATCTCCCAGCACTATCCTATTGTGCCATGATGTGCCGATAATAAATGAGGTTTCATAATCGGGGTTTTTGGCCATTGCCTCATAGTCCCATAGCCAGGAGCCGAGCGAGCCGTAGGGGGCAGAGCTGGTGAATTCTTCCGACAGATGGCCCTCTTTCCCCTTCAGTATCGGATGAGATCCGCGTATAGATGGTACGATTATTTGATCGTATTGCGATTTGTTGACCAAAAGTGCCTCATCACATATTACCCAATCGTTATTTCCACCCCTCAGCAGTTGGGGGCGGTCCATGGATCCCATAATTACCGTGGTGCCATTCCACCAGGTGATGACATTCTCATATCTGTCTGTCTTTTCATACGGGCTGGTAAAATGCGATGGAGGGCGCTTACCTACTACATAATCTATCCCTTCCACGTAGCCAAACCACGTCCAGGCCGATTTCATGGGTTTGAGCGTATTAGTGAGGATTTGGGTATAGGTAGCGCCGAGAAATATACCGGTAGACCGTGGCAAAGTGGCCACTTTGATCAATATGGAAATGCCATTGATGAAGGATTTACCAAAACCACGGCCTGCGATAAGTACCTTGATTAGCTGTACAGCTATGAGATGTAGCTGGGCAACCGGATTGAGGTAAAACTGCTTTTTGAGCTTATTCTTCTTCGTCAGATCCTTCAGGCTGTTCATGTGGTTCCTCCGTTACGTCTTCGTGATCAATGTCTTCCACATCCTGCATCAGCTCGTCGGCCTGTTTCTTGAGCGCATCGGCATCGGTGACAAATACTATAATGGCCGGTTTCTTCTTTTTGAGGTATTCGATCAGCTTGTCGTCTTCTTCCTTATCCAAGTCATTGAATTGGCGATATCTGAGAAGTAGTTTTTCAAAGGCCTTCCAATTGTCTGTTTTTATGCACTTTTTCATAGCCCTTTCCAGGGCATTGCTAACAATTGCTTTCTTGGCGGCTTTATTTTGCTGGGTAGGATCTCCAAACAGAAATTCACAGTTCCGAATATCTTCAAAAGCGGTAGATCGCTTCACTTCAAACTCTTCCATCAGCTTTTTGACAACGCGATGGCGAATTGTGAACCTGCTCAGCTGATTCCAGGCAAATTCCCATCGTTGCCTTATCTCCTCTTCCTTTTCCGATAGCTCTACTTCGACTTCAGACAGAAAATAAAATTTCCATATCCGGTCAAATGTCGTATCTGTGGTTCGGCGGGCTGCCCTGGGTAAATTATCCTTCTTTTCGATTAAACTACTACTCATGCCTCAATTCCCTCAATTTTCTTTCTACCTCGGTATATTCCTGATTGGCTACGTCGAGCTCCATTTTCCATTCATTCAATTTCGGGGCCTTTTTAGCCTCTCCTACTGCTATTTTTTTAGTCAGTTTGCTGCGCTTATCGACTAGTTTACGCTTGCGGTCCTTGAGGGCTAATATGCTGGTTTCGTCCATGGCTCCGGCGGCGGTGCGCTCATTGGGCAGTCGACCGTAGCGCTTTACGTACTCGCTTTTGTCATATATCCCCTGCAGCTCCTTTGTCAACGCCTCGATCTTGGCGTAGTGGGCGGCGAGCTCGTCCTGGGTGGCGCCGTTCTGGATCATGGGCATGTACTGGTTGCTGAGCTTGGCGCGGTCTATGCGTATTTCGTGATCCTGGCATTCGAGGTCGGAGAGCAGGGCCTTTTTGTATAGCTCTTCCTGCTCCTCCGGGGTGAATTCTGTTCTTCGGGGTTGGGTGATTACGGGGGCTTGCTGTTCTTCATTGCCGGTCTGACTGAAGTCCGACCTACCTGAGGGGGTGGGAAGGATGATCTTTACTACGGGCTTTTCCTTTAATCGCCGTTCTTTCTCTTGCAGTATTTTTTCTACCTTGATTACTATCATGCTCAAAATTGGCGATTTGGCGATCGCTTTGGTTACGACACAAAAAAAGATCCCGCGGTTAAGCGGGACCTTCATGGATAATAACCGATTATGCAAAAGTGGGATCTACTTCTTTACCGGGGTTTCTTCTTTCTTTTCTGCCTGCTTATTTTTCAAGATAAGCTTGCCATTCAGGTGCGGGGCCATCTCCCTGGCCTTCTCTACAGAGATCTTATTCAAATCTACCATGCCATATTTCCGGCTCATGAATTTGACGGGAGCACCCGGATTAAGGTCAAATTCTTTCGCGAGAGCTTCTGAAAGTACGTTGTTTTTTCTCTTTATCATGGCGTATCGTCTAAATCAATATCTCCTGTGTAGAAAAGTGGGGGGCAAAGCGACTCAGCCTTGAAGCTGATGGTATGCCCTTTTGCGTCTGCACCTGTGCCGGTGGTACCTGCGCCTGCTTCCAGGTAGGCAGGGAAATCTTTGCTCAGTACGTCGGTGGTGCCGTCGGTGTCTTTCACGACGGTGAGACCTATCACCCTGAACTTCCCCTGCGGATCTTTTGCGATCACTACGCCGGGGGTGTTAGCCACCTGGCGCAGGAAGCTCAGTACCTCTGGGGTGTCGCCTGGAAACTTGAATTCCGCGATGTTCTCATACGAACGACCGTCCCGCTCTCCCACGACGTTGCTGTCGATTTTGGAAGTGCCGCGGGTCTGGTAGATCTGGATGAACTTCTTGCCGGCGCCGAGCACAATGTCACCTGAAATGGTTACACCGTCTGCGCCGAGCGCCGGGGGTGTCGTCCAGTCCAGGTCTTCCACAGGCACAAAGTAGATAGGGCCTACCAGGCCTCCCATGTTGTCTTTGCCCTGTGCCCATAATACGTCTTCAAATGCCATTATTCACCTCCTTTTTTAGCGGGGTCACCGGTTTCTTTATTGGCTTTTGCGGCAGCTTCTTCTTCAGCTTTTGCCTTTGCGGCAGCTTCTTCTTCAGCTTTTGCCTTTGCGGCAGCTTCTTTCTCCGCCTTGGCTTTTTCGGAAGATTTGGCTTCTTTTTTCCCGGATATTACCTCGCGGATTACGCCCGAATTCTTAGATACAATGACAGCCAATGCCTCATTTGCCCTGGTATTATCTCCTACCAATTGGGCGGCTGTAAATTTGCCATAACCCGGCACGATCGCCGTCGGTTTGATAATCTCAAACACTTTATTTTTTCCATCCACTTCTACTTTGAACTGAATGGGTTTGAACTTTTTTTTCTTAGCCATTTTCACTTATAAGTTAAGTATTGAAAATAGCCCCGAATTACTCCGGGGCCTTTTTTATTCCTGGTCGTTGACCTTTACGGCATCTGGATCACCGATCTGGAAGCCCAGTACCATTTTCAACCCTGCTATCAGTGTCCACAGGTCGGGCTGGGTCGTGATGTCGTTGGCATCCGACAGCAAGTCAGTACCCATAACCAGGCTCGCGCCCTTCATGCCGTCTAATGGCTCACATATCAATCTCCTGGATGATCCCAACCATGTCGCGGGCTTGATATATCCCATTCCATTGGTGCCCAAAATTGGGATCATACCCATAGACATCATTGTGCTCACCTCAGGGGTGGTGTACTTTGTGATCTTGTCCTCGATGCCGTCCATGTAGAACTCTACATCGGTATATGAGGCGTGTATCACCGTTTTGATGTTCTTATAGGCAGGAGATTGCGCCCTGTAAAGCGCTTTGAATGCAGCTATGGCACTGTCACCATCAGTGATAGCTCCAGTAGTTACCTCAGATATTGCACCATCGCCTATCAGCGTATCGAGGTACGATTTTAAACCTGGCACTACAGCGCCGGCAGTTACATTCACCCAATTTGTACCATCATCCAGCGCAGGGTCATCGCCTGTAGTAGCGCCCTGAGCTTCGAAATATTCTGTAATACCATCCACAGGGCGTGTTACAACATCACCAGCAGCATACGCAGTACCTACCAACCACGCGTCGATAGCCGAAGCGTCAAAGCCAAAATAGGCGGTAATGTTGTTGATCTCAGCTTTTACGCTTTTCAGAACTTCCTGCCAGATAAACTGCTCAAATGGTATCTTTTTAGTGGATGCCCCTGATCCTGGGCTTAAGTCCATCGAAAAATATTTATGCCTGAAGTCTTCCGGGTCAATCTGCAGCTCCCGCTTACCTACTGCTACCTTCAACTCGCGATCGGTAAATACCAGGTCGCCGTTTTTGATCTGTTTGGTCGCCGAATAAGGCCTGAAACCTCCCTTGACGATGAGCTTAGGTAATTTCATGCTGCTTTTAATTCCTGGAAGCACGGTAATATCGTTCACAATGTCGAGCGAATTTACCAATGCTACTATCAACTGCCGCTTCCACTGATGCGCATAGTTGCTAATTGCCGACACATCCGCAGAGGTATAGGCAAAGCCGCCTTTTTCTGCATACAGCGAGGCGATGAACACGAGTGCTCCCAATACAAAAAATGTCACCAGCGGATCTACCTGCATGAATGACGCAATGGCGCTGCTCAGCATCAGCAGGAACAGCGTTATCGAAATGATTTTAAATTTCTGTTTCATCTTATTTTAAATTGAATTGTTTGGATTCGTCAATCACCTTACGGTAGCCATCCGCCTCAACTTCAATCGACGTTTTTACCCTTTCAGGCTCGTCTGCCGATTCATCCGCATTGGTGATCACCGTAGTAGCTTGCCCTGCGGGGGCTTTTTCGAGAATTGCCTGCAGGTCAGCATTCGCTGTTTCGAGGGTTGCTTTTTCGCCTGCTAAGGCTTCTTTTTCTGCTTTCAGGGCTGCTATTTCCGCATCCTTAGCACTTACCTGCGCCTGCAGGTCACCTATTTGCTTTTCCTGATCTGTCAACTTTTGTTCGGCTGCGTCCAGCTTTGCCTGTTCGTCCGCTGACAGCTCTTCCTTTTCTTCGCTGACGTTACCGCCAAACAAAGAGCTGATCTTTGACCATTTCATGTTGTTACTCTGTTTATTGTTAGAATTTGAAATTGAAATTTTTGATTCTGCGAGGGCGGCGGCGCGCTCTATGGCGTCCTCACGGGTGCCGATAGCGTCGATCATGCCCATTTCGAGGGCTTTTTCGCGACTGTACATCTTGCCTGTGAATATGTTTTCTTCGCCTGTGTTGAGTTTGCCTTTGCGGCCGGCTTTTACGGTGCTTATAAATTTGGATGCGATGGTTTTGAGCTCTGCAGTAATCTCTGCTTCCTGTTCTTCTGTAAGCTCCTCGATCGGGTTTACACGGGCCTTGTCTACGGACTGAGGCGCGCGGAATATCTTCACAGATCCTATCTTCTCCTCAATGCGCTTTGCCCAATTTTCGTGTACATACAGCACTCCTATGCTTCCAAATTCAGTATCGTTGTATTGATTTGCTACGATCTCCGATGCCTGGCTGGCTACCCAATACCCGGCAGACGCTACCATCTGATCGCCGAATACTACCACTGGCTTTTGGCTGTTTTTCACCGCCAATCCCAGCTCTTCAGTACCGTCTACAGAGCCTCCCGGGGTATCCATTTCCAGAAGAATGGCGTCAACGTTTTTACTGTTGTTGGCTGCTTCGATCATCTGCACATAGTGCCTGGTGCCGTACGCGCACAGGTCGCCGTTTTTTGTCATCCCTCCAGATATGGCAATTCGCCCGATTCTGCGTTGAGTTTTGGATGCCATAATCCTAAGGCCTGAATCACGGTCGTAATCGACTATTTTGGGGTAAATTTCTGCTTCGGGTTTTTTGATAAGTTTGCTCAGATCCTTTCCCTCGCTTAAAAGGGAATAGGCAAGTGGGTGAATACGGTCAAAATAACCGCTCTCCATGAGCCAAACTTTAATTGATAGGATGTCGAACATCAGTTTACATAACTTTTATTTTGGATCGTTTGCAGATCTCTGCTTTAAAGGACTCAAAGATGGTTTTTAAAGCCGCGGTGAGGTTATGACGGGAAATATTGGGGGTGGTCTGTCGGGGGACAGACCAGGGGTATTTGGGGAAAAGTGCTGAACTTTTTCGAAGTTTTGGAGATTTTGAAAAAACTGGCTGAAGATTGATTTTTCGGGCGAAAATCTCAACTTCTCTATTTTTATTGCCTTAAAATGTGCCTTAATTGGCCAAAAACGCACTTTTTGAAAATGGAAAATCCGGGGTTTGTTGGAGGGAGATATACTTTTTTGAAATCGAACTTTTTTTCAGAAGGTCATTTTTTGGAAAGTACTTTTTGAAATTTGAACTTTTTTTGAGAAGCCGATTTTTGGAAAGTGGTTCTGAAAAATTTGACTTTTTTTTGAAGGTCGATTTTTCGAAAGTACTTTTTTGAATTTGGACTTTTTTTGAGAAGGCTGATTTTTCGAAAGTACTTTTCTAAAATTGAACTTTTTTAAAAAGTATAGCTGCAAACAAACTACTTTGAAAATTCGATTTTTAAAAACCGCCTAATTTGGCTTTAAAGGCACTTTTTTGGGTGGTGTTTTTGGAGAAACTCGGATTTTTGCCCGAAAAATCAATCTTTCAACGCTTTTTGAAAATTTGTCTTGATATCAGAATAAGACCGATAATTACCACTACAATCATCGCTATCTCCATTCCGGATTTCACGCGCTCCCAGAACGATTGCTGCCACTGCACTTCTGTGGTTTTTTCTATGGTTTTCGTAATCTCGGGGCAGTCGGGGCACTCTGCTTCTATATACACCAGGCTGTCGTGTTTTGAGTGGAAATATTTGACGATTACGCTGTCTTTGTTTTTGATGATCACCGTGTCGGTGAAGTTGTAGCGAAATACGGTGTCCATGCGGGTGATCTGCTTGTATACGGTGTCTACGATTACGGTTTCCTGCTCGAAAATGGCGCCTTTTTGCCTGGCTTTTTTGAGGTGCCAGTTGGCGCTGCAGGAGGACAAAAGCAGCAAAATAGCGAGCGTGCTTATACCGAGGTTCATTGGTTTATTTGATGAATTTTTTGAAAAAAGCCGTCAGTTCACGAATGAACGCAAAAAAACGGGGCGCCAGTATTACGATGAAAATAATCACGGCGAAGAATACCCCCGCCGCGATCCATGTTAATGCCTTCATCACTCTTCCTTCTTGCGCCTGCCAACGATATAGCCGATAAGAATACCTATTACAGCGATAGCCCAGGTAATCCATGAGGTAATTGGCGAGCCCTGATCCGGCATAGGGGGTAGTGTAATGCCTTCGTCAGGTTCTTGCAATACCGCATAGCTCACCGGCACGTGGTACTGAATGTTAGCGGCCTGTTCGTACCCCTGATGTTCTTCCGCCACTAACACATCAAAATTGGCCACTGGCTCCTGGGCAAGGTTCTGAATTTCCGGCGCATACTCCGGTACGGCATAGCCGTGCTGATCCTGGCCCTCGGTGAGTGGCGCAGGCGACGACGAGCTAACCGCTACGGCTACGAACGTCATCATGATTAATAGAATGAACTGTTTCATATTGTCACATTTGGTAATTTTGAAAGTAAGGGTTATTAGCGTAGTTCCTTGGGTCGATATTTTCGGGCGGTACTAATCGTGCCGCCCATTGCGGTACAGAAAAAGTGGGGCATGCCTTGTGGGCGTCTACCTGGTTGTGGCCGATGAGCTTGAGCCAGGGCTGATGCGCCAGCGCATTGATAACGTAGCACCTTAGTGCCTCCCACTGCGCTGCGGTGAAGTTTGCCTCTGGCGTCTTCCCATCGGCCCCCATGCCGCCAAACATGCAGATGTGCCGGGTGCGGGCATTCCATCCTACAGCGCCATTAGTAAGTTCGGCGGCGGTCCACATCTCATCGAGATCGTAGGGCGTCAGGTTCACGATGCTGCCATCCCTAAGCATCACATCGCTGTAGCCCACTCTGCGCCATCCACGGCCTTTTAATGTTTTTATGATCTTTCCATTGATTTTTTCATCCGGCAGTTGATGCCGGTTGGTATAGCGAACACCTTTGTACATCACTCCTACATCCGGTAGGTCTTTTGGCCCGAGGTGCCATTCTTCGATCACGCCGGCGCGGAACTCTTGCGACGCCCGGGTAAAGGCGCAGTGAATCATAAGGTGTGTGATCTTGTTAGACATACAGCCAAGTTGGCGATCGCCACGGCGGAAAAATATGACGCTATTTCTTGCGCAGGATCTGTGCGATCACGATGCCCTCGGCGCCGGCCACTATCGCGCCTATGATGAACCACGCTTCAGTGGGGTATTCTACATCGATGACCACGGAGGAGACAATCATGAAGCCAAGCATGGTTAGTGAGAACATGAACGACACCATACGGGCCAGGCGGTTGAGGTCTTCCGGATCCAGGCGCTTGTCCCAGTTCTCTATCGCGCCGCGGAACCAATCGCGTGTCGGCGGATATAGCAGCAATATGATGACCGGGAGGGCAAAGAACATGAGCAGAAATACGCCGATCAATAACTTGCTGGCTACACTGGGGTCGATTAGTTGCATAATTCTGTTCACCGGTTCCTCCTTATTTTATCGTAGCAGGCCCAAAGTGCTACCGCCATCACAATGTTCATGGCCATGATGGCCAGCAGCCAGTTTTCGAGCCTTGCCTGATTTCGGTTCATCACACGCAGGTCCGTCAGTATTTTGCGGTTGAAAGGCTGTTTTTCAGTGAGCACCCAGCCGGCACTATCCCTTTTATACAGCTCTACGCTGTCGCCTATGACGACGTACCCGTGAGGGTTCTCCGCTCCGGTGATCTTGTCGAAATTTCGATACTGAGCAGAGCATATTGTTGATGTCAGGCAGACGATCAATAGAAGTTTACTTAGCTTTTTCATTTTTATTTTAGTAAGTCTTGAATTACTTTTTTGTGATCTTTCGCCTCTTCCGGGATTCGGGTAGTGAGTAGTTTTCTAACATAAGCGCGGCGGTTTTCCAGTCTTTCACAATTTGAAATCTCTGTTTTCTTTCGACCGCCATTAGGTCTTACCCGGTATCCACCGTCTTCGTTAAGTGTTATCAAATTATTTTTATAAGCTTCGGTTAAGAACCTGCTGACCTCTGAGGGGTGCTTTGCAGAGATTTTTATTTTTATGTTTTTGATCATTACTCCTGCGTGTCTATCTGCACATTGTCCATCATAATATTGAAGGCTTTTTCAAGCTGTGCATCTCCGACCGGAGTGGCAGCATTGATTATTTCAGAAACTCTTTCAACATGAAAACCATCATCTGGGACACCGACACCAACGCTGTCGTTAATTAGGTAAGTGCAGAAGATACGGGCAAAAGACACATTGTCTTCGAGCGACCCTCTTTCGAGGTTTAGCTTCGAAAAGTTATGCTGCTTTTTCTGAGAATCCGTTAACGAGCCCCAACTACCTTCATGAAGTTCTTTGAAATAGATGCTCAGCTTCAACGCCCTTCCCTGTACTGCCTCAACGAACGGGGCATGATCTACAAGCTGATTCGCTTCTTTGAACATCAAGACCCTGGTAGAGGTATCGAGGTATGTTTTCAAATCTTCTTGCGTAACCCCAGATAGGTCGTTGAATACCGAATTGATTGTGAATTCAATGTCATTGTCGGTACTCTCTTCGGTGAGTGTTCCCAGCGACGCGATGACTTGTAACACGACCTGTACGCTGTCGTTCGTCTTGTCGTTAAGGTATTGCAGGGCCTTTGCATGCCTTTTTTGCAAGGCAATCGGCGATACGCTGCCGCCGTGCTCCGTGTCTGCCTCCCCTACGATCTGAGTGCATACCTTTTTCAGGATTGCCATTGTGCGGTGGGCGAAATCGGTTCCGAGATTCCATCCAAGTGTGTAGTTGTCTAATGCTGCCATATCTAATTATTTATGCCCTTCCAAGGGCGGTTTGATAATTCAAAACTATAGTGTCTAATTCATCCATAAGGCTTTCTGGAATGCCATAAGCCACAATATCACATCGGTGCTCGGCGAAAGTATTTGTTGTTGGGTTTGGAAACTGACCACCTATTACAATTGTTTCCGGCTCCGAAAGATCGTCGGGGTAATTAGGGGCGTTTGAATTTTGCCCCCTAAGTATTCCATCTCTGTATAGTGCCTGTCTGGAACTATTGTTTTCCCTTGTTCCGCACAGAAAACCTTTCGTCACGGCGTGCGATACTTGAAGAAATGACGTACTGTCGAACCCTGAGAATCGCTGCGCACCGTTATTAACAGAGGTGTGAAGAAATAAGCCGTTTGACGTTGCTGTTCTGCCATAAATATCATAGGATGCGCCTGACTGTGATCTCCCTTTGTAGTCGTAATAACAACCTAAACAATGACCTTGATCATTAAATATATTAACAGGTATATTACTGTCCATGACATAGTTTGGTCCCACTCCGTAATCTGATCCAGAATCACTAGCCGGAGGTTCTGCGTAGGTTGGGAGAATAGTAAGGTTATAGTTGTCTGGGTCTTTCAGGTTATACCTGTGTTGAAGATTTCTTGCCTTGCCTATTCCGTCGCTGACGTACGGATATATGCCTACGAAATAATTCCAAAGCCCAGAATCCTTCATCGCCGAAACCGCATCAATAATCGCCTGTCGCTTTGCTAAATCTGTGATGTATGCGTACCCAGGAGAAAGAAATTTCAACGCATCGCTGTCAATTGCCTGCCCTACCTTGTGCGCCCTATGTCTCAATGCTAATCCCATCTATCTATGTACATAAGGTATAATGTTCCATTCTGTATCCTGTTTTTCCAGCGATATCTCGAAGGAAGTCGCTGTGTCTCCTTCTATCGTTACCACCCCTGCGCTGTACGTCCAGTAGTCGCCCGATGGCTTGCAGACCGTCGTGCCGAATTCGGTAAGGTCAATACCGAATGTTCCGGTGATTTTTCCTTTGATTATCGCCCTTACTGCGTTCGTCGTATTGCTCGCCAGCACTTCTAATGCTGCGGTTATCGTTGTTGCTATCCTGAATTCGCCTTCGTTTTTGCTGTCGAAGTTTAATGTTACCTGGTTTGAGGCTATTGAGGGAGCAGCGGCGGTGAAAGTTCTGCGATCTGATAGGTCGGCGCTACTTCCCCCCACCAAACTCCATTTCTCCGCCGTGATCTCTGCCACGATATCGGTGCTGTTAAACGGGCGGATCGGCTCTTCAAGTTTGTAAAATGCACCGTCAAAAAATACGATCACCAGGCCGGAGCCATATAGCCCGGCACTCCATTCAACAAAAGCGCTGTTGGAACTCGCACTTACCTCCAGCCAGTTGGTATTTTCGGTAATATTCGGATCTGTTGGGGGCTCGTTTCCGTTGTTGTCGTCGGTTTTCGTCTGCCAAAGTCGGATGTTGCCCGAGGTGTCGGGATGCCGGCAAAACTCTCCGTCGTCGGTACCGTCAGTCTGGAAGGTAAGCGCAACGGCCCATACGGGTATAATGCTGCTCACCGACGCTGCTCCCAGGGCATCGGTAATATCCTTGCCAAACTCCCTCATGTCCGCCTCGCTGATGTCTCCGTTGTTGTTATCGGCAAATATCAGCTCGTATTTTTCATAAATCTGTTGTGGAGTGAGCGCCATATTATTCTATTCGAAATCCAAATGAAAAACCTGATGTGACGGTGAATATCTGTCCGGGGCCCAGCGTGGCAAGTATGGTGCCGTTTGCTTTTCGCACGATGGCCGGCGGCGTTCCACCCGGCGCCACCTCTATATCACCGTTGTAGAAGTAGGTATTATCTGGCCCGTCGCAGTAGAGCTCGCACTGGTAGGCATTGCGCTGGCTGGATGCCCCACCGGTACGATGGCTGTAGCGAAAGTACACCGGGCTGTCGAGCGTTCCGAATATCTTCATAGCACCATTCTTGTCCTTATACATCGCTATGAGTTCGTCGTCTTTTGCCTGCTCAAACATCCTGCGGATATCCGGGCGGTCCTTAGGTACCACAAACGCGATGCTGTTATCCATATAGTCGCCCTCCTGGCTGCCACGTCCCCGGGCGGAAAACTCAGGCGTGTTGGATGTCACCTGCCAGGTGGTCCATCCGCGCCCCTCTTTGAAAGTGATATTCCCATATACCACCCCCTGCACCGGGTCGGGGATGTTAATGATGTCGCTACGTCGGGCAATACTGATGTGCAACAGTCCGCCCATGTTATCCGAGGCCGAGAAGGTAGAGATGTCGCGCAGGTATGTCATGCTACTAAGATGTGGAGAAAGCGCGGGCGTGAGTTATGACGGTAGGTTGTCGTTTTTCTCCACAACTTTTATGGGTATAGCAGCGGGGCAAAATATACGAATCAAGTGATTAGGACAAAACTGCCTTGATTTTATGACAAAACCGCCTTGCTATTTTTCTTACGCCGTTCGCGATCGTATTCTTCATTTTTCCATCGCATCCAGTGGCGGTAGGCGCTGGTGAGCTGGTATTCGCTTTCTGTGATGTCGTATTTCTCCAGGAAGAGCTGCACAGAGCGGTAGGGGGTGATGCCTACATTGTCCTGGGCTATCACCCAGGTAACCATCATGTCTTTAAAAAATTTGTCGTAGTAGTTGTTTATCTGTACCAGGCTGCTGATGCGCGTTTCCAGGTTGCTGAGGTCGTCGCAGAACTTGAGGGTGATGGTGTCGGCGTAGCGCTCATTGCTTTTTGTTACGCCCCTCTTGCTGATCAGTATAGAATAGGTAAGATTTCCCAGCACGCTGCGCATGGTTACCTCTACGGGCTCTTGCAGCTTGTAGTGGGCAAGGATGAATTTTTTCAGATGCGGCAAGATGGGTACGGCTACTATCTTGCTCATGTTCGAAATTACGGTGTTTAATCATAAATTATCAAATTCCAATGAAATTTTTACAATCAGGCCCTTGATTGGCGTGGTACTACGGGAAATTCTGAGTATAGGCCTTTGAAATCTTCTATTTCAAATTTTTTCTGGTAGTGGGCATCCCGGCACCGGAAGCAGACGTGCTGTCCGGTGTCTTTGTCCAGGAAGCCATTCCATACTACTGACGATATTTCCTTTATGCCAGGATCCTCGCCGCAGTAGTCGCAGCAGATGCCACTGCGGGTGAAGTCGAGTTGTAGCTGTATGCTCATAATGGTAGTGCTACCCGCTGTAGCGTTGCGTTGCTTACGTGGGTGTAGATCTCTGTGGTTTTGCTGCTGCGGTGTCCCAGGATCTGCTGGATGATGCGCAGGTCAGTGCCGGCCTCCATGAGGGTGGTGGCGCTGCTGTGGCGGAGCTGGTGAAAGTGGTGCTGCTGGCCCAGGTATTTCTTCACGATCTTGTTACAGCTGGTAGCGGAGTACCTGGGCGATGACTGACCGTTGAATAAGTAGATATCTGGGCGGTGCTCTTTATAATAGCTGCGCAGCAGCGCGAGGACGTTGGGGCTGAGCGGCACTATCCTGTCTTTTCTCGCTTTTGCGTTTTTGATGTATATGATCATCCTGGCGCTGTCGATGTCTTCGATCTTGAGGTTGATGACTTCAGAGACGCGTAGTCCTACGGAATAGGCCAGAGAGATAATGGCGCGGTGCTTTATGTTTTTGATCTTCGCTATTTTGGAGAGCAGCACTTCGCTGTCGATCACCTGGGGCAGCTTCCTTTCTCTACGCGGGCGCTCAAGTTTGATATCCCTGAGCTTCTTTTTGAGTACTTTGGTGCATAGCAGCTTCACGGCATTGATCACCTGGTTTTGCTGCGAGGTAGAGGAGTAGCTGAAGGAGAGCAGGTATTGCTCTATTTCGGACTGGTTGATGTGATAGGGGTCTTTCTCGAAGGATCGGAGAAATAGCCTCGCATAATGTACATAGGTAGAGATGCTCCTTTCCGAGTAGTTTTTAACCCTCATATACCTATCCATAAGTTTGAGAGTTGATTCGCTTTTTGCATTCATATTCAAGTGGTTAGGTTTTGACTTTGATATATAGGAGTTATCTGCAAGCGGGTAAACTGCTCCGATTGAAGATTTATGGAAGTAATTTTTTTATTTTTTCTTCCCTCCCTCTTTTGCCCTTGGGGGCAATTTGGTTTTAGCAAGTTCTTCCAATTTCGCTTCTACGTAATTCTTGAAGTTCGTTCCGTTTTCAATTGCCTGAATTGAAAGAGCCTTTACAGCTTCATCCGATAGGTCTATGTTCTTTCTCATAATTTTTGAAGTTTAAAAAGGTGGGTTACGCCCACCACTCGCCTGCGGAACTTTGCAGGAAACCACAGGATTATAAATTTTCTTCTTTGAAGATTTCAAAACCAAGCCTGCTCAACTCATTATCTTCTTCACTCATAATTTCGTCAACTTCTGCATTAGTTGTTGATTCGTCCCATTCTTCAATTATTGCTTTCAGGTAAACTTCTTTGTTGTTTACAATTTGATAAGCCAAACACCACGCTTGTTTTTCTGAAAGCTCGTATTGCTTTTCAATTGTTTTTTCTGCAATGTCTTTAGTAAAATCGTTTGAGTTTTCTTTGATTGTGTCTAAAAACAAACCTCCTAATTCATTGACAAGTACTTTACCTGAATGAGTCGATACTTTGTAATCTTCAAAAAGGTGGTAGAAAAGTCCTTTTATTTGCTTTACGTCACCTTCTTTCACGTACTCATAAGCTTTTTGGTAATCACATTTGATAAGAGTTTTACCTTTTGCGAGTTCTGCGTGTCTTTGTTTTTTGTTTTCTAAAGTTTTCATTTTGCAAAGTTTTTAAAATTGTTTGGGATTATTCCCTTTTTGTATACTACAAATATACATAATGTATATAATATACACAAGTTTTTAAGCAATTATTTTTGAAATATTTTCTAAGTTGTTGATAATCAATAAGAATAATTTTACCCACCGCGCGAAAAAATAAAAAATTACCCTGCTTCGATTGAAGTTTCAAGTGAAAATCCGCCAGCAGATAACACGGGCTAAAACGAAATGGCGGGCTAAGTGCTAAATCAAAGGTCAGCATATATTTACGTTTGGTGCTATATTGAAAGTGTTTCACTCCGAAAACCGCCACTATCGTTTAGCCCCATTCCGTTATGCGTCAGGATAAAAGACCTTCTTGCTTCAACATCTTACGAACAACAGACCAATCAACAAATGGACGTTCTGAAAATCCCTCCAAATACCTCAGCGGACAGCCTAATGCAGCATCATCAATATACATTTGAGCATAAGCCTTTGGACTTGTTGTCCAAGACTTTTGAGTGGGATTAGTTTGTATCCCATAAAGAGGTATATCATTTTCTTTAAACCAATTCACCGCATCGGTTAAGTAGTTTCCACTTTTTATGCGCAACTCGTTATCCTCTCCATTCGGATTAACTATATCGCTTCGCATTGTAAATAAGACTAATTGATGTCCAGTTTCAACCAGTTCTTTTAATACAGGAACGGCATTTATATCCTTTCCTACTAATGGAAATTCGTGAGTTACACAAGTTCCGTCAAAATCAATTGCTATTATCATTTTTTTTAAAATTTAATTCGTTAAACAAAAGCCCGAACGCATAACAAGGGTTTGTAGCAATAGGGGCGGAAGTGCTTTAATTAAGCTGTGTACTTCTAATCAGCTTTGGTGGTTGGTTGAACAGTAGCTCTATAAATCCCCTACTGCTACAAGCCCCGAACCGTTACCCCACACACCTATCACACTGCCTGTCACACCGCTCATTGTAGTCGATCTCATCACCGCAGTGAAAGTAGGGGTTTTCCACGCCCAGTTGCTTGTTCACTGCCGCTATCGCTTCGCGATCGTAATCCCAGGGATCCTCGTACATCCGATCGAAGAGGCTATCCATATAGATCAGCAGCGCGGTGCGGTGATCCGTGTGGGCGTCGAGTATGCTGTTCATGTCTGGGTACTGCTAATGTCATTTACCCGCGCATATATCCTCCCTTTGCTTATCATATTCTGCAGCCAGGCGGCGTCTGTATCTCCATTCAGCAGGTGGAAGATCATGCTGCCGTCTTCCACCTCGCAGTAGTAGGGCATGTTCTCCCTGCGCCGGCCGCTGCCTGTGGCCATCTGGCTCAGCTCCTGCACCTGGCATAGCGTTTCAGTGATTTCAATTGTTTTCATATTTGCACTCATCTAATAATTTCACACATTTTTTAGAAATTCAGGCTCTCGTGAAATCTCCGGAGAGGCCTCTTTTTAATAAAAATCAAAAAACCATGTTGCCATTGTTGCCATTGTTGCCAAAGGCTGTTTCCATCGAATGGAGCCACTTTTTTGCCTGTTTTTTTGGCAACAATGGTGGCAACAATTGTTGCCAGC
>CAYUJK010000004.1:14697-36194 GCA_964444895.1 uncultured Roseivirgaceae bacterium | reverse complement strand
CCGGTGCGCTTTTCCCACTTTTCAGATATCTTAAAAATCCCCACCCTCATTTCTGCCAGGGGCCGGGTAAATGTAAGAGGAAGCAGTTGGTTCCTGATATCCGGAACATCGAAAAGTGTGATTGCCATGGTGCAAAAATAAAAAAGTCTCCCTCTTAACAGGTAAGGAGGAGACTTTTTCTCAGAATAAAATAGTATTCTATTTCTTGTACCTGCGGTTGAATTTCTCTACTCTACCTGCGGTATCCACAAAAATTTTCTTGCCGGTGTAGAAAGGGTGCGACGCTGAGCTCACTTCCACCTTAATAAGTGGGTATTCGCTGCCATCTTCCCATTTTATGGTCTCGCTACTGGCTATTGTTGACTTCGTGAGAAATTTAGTGTCACTCTGCGTATCGTAGAAAACAACCTCTCTATATTCAGGATGAATGCCCTTTTTCATTGTATTTACATTTAACTTTTACAGCTCTTTCCCAAAATGGACTGCAAAGGTAGGAAATATTAGCTTACAA
Organism: uncultured Roseivirgaceae bacterium; assembly: GCA_964444895.1. Lineage (GTDB taxonomy): Bacteria > Bacteroidota > Bacteroidia > Cytophagales > Cyclobacteriaceae > CAJXNP01. The sequence continues at coordinate 35,683 of CAYUJK010000004.1, read as the reverse complement.
ACAAATATTTGCCTCCGTCTTTGTTTTATATAAAATAATAAAAATAATTTCAAATTTTCCTGATAAAAATTGTACTTAGGTAAGAATTTCTTTAAATTTGCAAAGAACATTCAGTAGGCTATGAATACTCTTAAATATTTTTTAATTCCTTTTTTGATTGCTTTTCAGGCATTTGCCCAGGAAAACCCGCGTGAGCTATTCAAATTCGCCAAATTCAAATACGACAAAGGCGAGTATTCCGAGGCGCTTGGCTACCTGGACAGGGCCCTTAATACCGATCCCTCCTACGCCAATGCATACTTGCTCAGAGCAGAAATCCATTTCCATTCGGAAAAATATGCTAAAGTGGTAGAAGATATCGATAAAGCTTTTGCCGTAGACTCCACCTACTCCTCTTTTCTCAATAAATATTTTCTTCTCAAAGCCAAGTCGCACATCTATTTGAGTGAAATTGATAAAGCGCAAGAAGTATACGAAGCCTTGCTGGCCCGGGATAACTACTACTCCGAAGGAAATTTTGAATATGCACAGCTTAAGTTTATGATAGACCAACCCGTGGAAGCCATTGTGCTGATCAATAAGGCAATCAAAATTGATCCAAAATTGGGTAAACTCTATGCCTATCGCGCCTACTACACGCAAAAGGCTTATACCGTATTCCCCGGCGATAAGCGCTATCAAAGCATCAATGATGACTATAACCTCGCCCTATACCTGGATCCAAACAACTACGAGTTCTACAAAATGCGAAGCGAATTTAAGCGGCAAATGGGTCTTGAGTTAGAAGCGCTGACAGACTATAATAAGATGATAGAGATCTCGCCTGCTGACAACTATGCCTACCGGGAAAGAGGAGTTTTGAAGATGCACAAAGAAAACTACCTGGATGCAGTAAAGGACTTTACGGCATCAATCGAACTCTATCCTGAAGACGCGAAGAATTTTAGATACCGGGGACTGTGCATGCACAACATGCGGAAGTACTACGATGCGTATAACGATTTTTCAAAATCCATCGATTTGCTCAACAGTCAACTTACTCACAAGGAGGACTCGGGCTCCATCAAAAGTGCGATAGCCGAAACCTACCTGATGCGAGGCCACACCCTCTTTGCTATGGGCAAAGGAAGCGAGGCTTGTGTCGACTTTATTAAGGCCCTGGATATGGGTGAAAGAAAAGGGCTGAACTATTTTCGAAAATACTGCCGTTTTTGATCAGGCACTTTTAGTCAGCCTTGTACGAGCTGTTGGTTTCATCGATAAACTTCAGAATTTCCTGACTCCCCTCGCGTTTTAGAGCACTCGTAAAGAATATCTGGGGCAGCTCCTGCCAGGATTGCTTTAGCTTTTTTATGTGGCGGGCTTTTACCGACTGAAACTGGTTGTGCGATTGCTTGTCAGTTTTAGTAAACACCAGCACAAAAGGAATCTCTTTTTCTCCCAGCCATTCCAAAAAATTGTAGTCAATTTCTTGTGGATCCAGCCGAGAATCAATAAGAACAAACACGCAAAACAGATTGTCGCGCTTTAGCAAATATTCTTCAATCATTTGACCCCAATCGGCCTTTTTGGCCTTGCTTACTTTAGACCAGCCATATCCCGGCAAATCGACCAGGTACCATTGGTCATTAATGACAAAATGATTGATAAGCTGGGTTTTGCCAGGCTTTGCAGAAGTTTTTGCCAGTGCCTTTCGATCACAGATCATATTAATCAGCGAAGACTTCCCCACGTTAGACCGGCCTATGAAGGCATATTCGGGTCTGCTGTCTTCCGGGCAGTCTTTGTGGTGAGCGCTGCTCTTGACAAATTTGGCTTCCTTAATAAGCATTCTACCGTTGTGTCTTTAAAAAATTATAATTTTAAGATTCCAAATCTTAGGGAAAATCATTAATTTGACAAAATTAACTTTAAATAGTTCAATTTCTGAGTGGGAACTTCATTTATTTGATTTTCTTTTTTTTCACCGCAAAATATTACAAAATCAAGGCTCACAAATCGAAAAATAGTTTTGTTTTCATCAAACATAAATAATTGATTTACAACAATTTATATTAAACAGTTTAAAGCAATAAACTAAATATATTACAATTATTTGATATTGCTGAAAATCAAGTTTAAATTAACGTCAAAATAAAAACGCTAACATTGCATTCAGTAAGACACTTTTATTTACCTCTGATGACGCGAAGATTTTTAGGACTTATTTTCTTGCTGCTGATATCCAAGGCTACCCTGGCCCAGGAGGATAACACACAAATGGCTCAAGACTTCTTGGATCTGGCCAACGAAACATACTTCAATACGCGCGCTATTTTGCAGGCAAACGAATTGTATACCCAGGCAGCAAACCTTGACCCGACAAATATCGAAGCCAACTACATGGCGGGAAGAACCTTTTTGGAAACCAACTATAAATCTCAGGCCATTGATTACCTGCTCAAAGTTCACCAGTTGGAGCCCACCTATAAATTTAACCTGCTGTATATGATCGGACAGTCATACCAGTACGGGCTAAAGTTTGACGAAGCTATCAACTACTACAATGAATACAAAAATCAGCTGAGCAGGCAGCCGAACTACAGAGGTGAAGACCTCAATACTCTCGAAGAAGTCGAGCGGCGGATTTTTGAATGCATGAATGGCAAAGAATACCTCTCGCGTCCGCTGAGCTACCGCCTGGAAAACGCCGGGCCACTCATCAACTCCGAATGGGATGACTTCGCTCCGGTGCTCAACGCCGACGAAACGATGATTGTTTTTACCACAAAGCGACAAGATGGCAACCTCAACCAAAACGTGGGCGAAGACCTTTTCTATTTCGAAGAAATTTTTATCAGCACCAAGCAGAACGGCCAATGGCTGAATGCCCAAAATATCGGCCCGGTGATCAACCAGCCCTATCACGACTCTAATGTGGCCCTTTCTGCCGATGGTAAGGAACTCTATATTTATCGAGATACGAATCAGGGGGATATCTACTATTCCGAATACCGGCCTGATGGCTCCTGGTCTAAACCTGCGCCGCTGGAGCCGCCTATCAATTCGTCTTTTACCGAAAACTCGTTTTCTATCTCACCCGACGGAACTATCGCTTTCTTTTCCAGTAATCGACCGGGAACATTGGGCGGTTTAGACATTTACTATTCCGTAAGAGATAGTCGCGGAAAATGGGGAACTGCCCGAAATCTCGGTTCGGCTATCAATACCAAGTATGATGAGGATGGGCCATTTATTGACTATGATGGCAAGACACTCTACTTCAGTAGCAAAGGACATAAGGGAATGGGGGGATTTGACATATTTAAGTCCGTCTACGACAGTGCCACTCAAACCTGGGGTGAGCCCATCAACCTGGGCTACCCACTGAATACACCCGATAATGACGTCTACTTTGTTAGTACGCCAAGTGGCAACCGCGGATGGTATGCTTCGGCACGAGAAGGAGACGGGTTCGGGTTCACGGACATTTACCAGGTATGGCTTCCCGACTTGGATGCGCCGCCGTCTGAGCCGGTAGCAGAAACTCCCCAGCCCAAACCGGAGCCAAAGCCAGAACCCAAACCAGAACCTAAGCCCGAGCCTAAACCGGAGCCCAAACCCGAACCAAAGCCTGAGCCGAAACCTGAACCGGAACCAGTAGCACAAGTTCATCCGGTAGTGTTGTTATTAAAAGTTGCTGATAGTAAAACACAGGCGGCGATCAGCGCAAATGTCTCTCTTGAAGGGGCTGAAGGTGTGCCTGTAAGTTTGACAATGGTGGAAAACGGCATATACCAGGCTACATTCAGGAACCAAAGGCCGATGCAATACCAATTGAATGTGAGAAAAGAAGGCTATATGTATAAGTCGGCATCGATTGATGTCCCTGCCGCGGGCACCCAGCCCAACACCCTCCGGAGAATGGTGAGCCTTGATCCCCTGCAAACCGGTTATAGATCTGTTTTGAGAAATATTTATTTCGACTACGGAAAAGCGACACTAAAGCGAGAGTCATTCACTGAGCTGGAAAAACTGAAACAAATGCTACAGGAAAACCCCAATATTTCTGTAGAGATTTCGGGCCATACAGACAGCTACGGCTCGAAAGATTTTAACAAGCGACTGTCTGAGAACAGGGCCAAGGCTGTGGTAGAATACCTGATAAAGGCAGGTATAAAGCGAAGCCAGCTTACGGCCAAAGGATATGGCGAAGAGCGCCCCCTGGCATCGAACGACGACGACAGAGATGGCCGGGAGATCAACAGGCGGGTAGAATTCGAAATACTGAGAGGCAATTAGCCTCATTTTCCGTTCAGTCCTCGCTTCTGGCAAACACCCATCCCACACAAAACCCACTGTGAGATACGCTCATTTTTTTCGCCCGGGAAATCCCTGTTCCAACTATTTTTTCGATCATAAAACATTACTTTTACACAATCTTTTTAATCAAGTAAATGAAAGAGACAGTAATTCCCTATAAAGACAGGAGAGGCGGAAAGAAGGAGCAAGTTGCCGAAATGTTTGACAACATCAGCAGTAAGTACGATTTGTTGAACAGGGTATTGAGCATGGGCATCGACAAGCGCTGGAGAAAAAAGGCGATCAAGCTGCTGCGCGAGAGTAGCCCGAAAAAAATACTGGATATTGCCACAGGCACGGCCGACTTTGCGATAGAGAGCTTGAAACTGCAGCCGAAGGAGGTAATCGGAGTAGATATTTCGGAAGGAATGTTGGAAATAGGCCGGCAGAAAATTGAAAAGTTGAATGTGGGGCATATTATCAAGTTGCAGTCTGGCGATTCAGAAAACCTTGGGTTTGAAGAAAATTTTTTCGATGCAGCCATCGTTGCTTTTGGAGTAAGAAATTTTGAAAACCTCAGGGCTGGCTTAGAGAATATCCACAGAGTGGTACGATCTGGCGGGAAGTTGGTGGTACTGGAGTTCAGCATGCCTGAAAAATTTCCAATGAAACAGCTTTACCGATTTTACTCAAAGTATGTTTTACCCAAAATAGGGAAAACCGTTTCGAAAGATACTGCTGCTTACTCGTATTTGCCGGAGTCAGTAGAGGCATTTCCCTACGGTAAGGAATTTCTGAATATATTAGAGGTTGCCGGTTTCAGAAATGGCAAATGTATCCCCCTTACGTTTGGAATATGTTCGATATATATAGCCGAAAAATAGTACTGCTGATACTGCTGACTACAGCGATGCTCCGGTACGGCTTTGCGCAACAATACACTCAAATAAATCTCCCTAACTCTGATGCGCGGTGGATTCATTATGGATTTTCTATCGGTGTGCACTCTACCAGCTTTAAGCTAAACTACTCGGACGCTTTCGTTACTCCGCGGTTTGATAGTGTGCACAGTATCATGCCCCAAAATACTTTTGGCTTTTCCCTGGGACTTATTTCTGATCTGCGCCTTCACGACCAGTTCAACCTGAGGTTTCTGCCAAGGGTTGCTTTTAGCGAATATAAGGTAGACTTTAATTATATTGTATTCGACACAGTGAACCATGCTACGCATACTGAAACCATCGAGACGGTATTTGTAGAATTTCCGATACTCATCAAGTATAAATCTGAAAGACACAAAAACTTCAGGATGTACATGGTGGGCGGAATAGCCCCAGGCATCGAAGCATCGGGGAAAAAGCGAAAGGAAAGGTCGGGCAACACACTTTCTATCGACGAGTTCAACCTGTCGCTGGAGCTGGGTTTTGGCGTGGACATGTACTACCCGTATTTTAAATTTTCTCCCGAAATCCGCTATTCCCGCGGTCTCATTAATGTACTAAAGCCCGACGCATTGGGCTTCAGTGAGGGTATTGACAGGCTTAACACACATACAATTTCACTATATTTTCAATTTTCAGACTAATGAAACCTACCATTTTGATTACCGGAGCTACATCAGGTATTGGGCGAGCCGCAGCGCTGTTGTTTGGCAAGCACGGCTACAACCTGGTGATCTGTGGCAGAAGGCGGGAAAGGCTGGAAACTCTCCGGGATACTCTGCAGGGTGTATGTGAGTGTGCGTTGCTGAGCTTTGATGTGAGAAACAAAAGTGAAGTTTTTACAGCGATAGAAAGCTTGCCGGAGAAATTCAGCAACATTGATATTTTGTTGAACAATGCCGGAAATGCCCATGGGCTAAGCCCGGTACACGAGGGAGATTTGGAAGATTGGGAAATGATGCTCGACATCAATGTGAAAGGGCTGCTTTATGTTTCTAAGGCTGTGATGCCGAACATGGTTCAAAGGAAAAAAGGTCACATCATTAATATAGGCTCAATTGCCGGGAAGGAAGTGTATGCCAGGGGCAATGTTTATTGTGCCTCAAAATTTGCGGTGAACGCGCTCTCCGAAGCCATGCGAATAGACTTGGTAGAATTGGGCATCAAAGTGTCAGAGATCAAACCCGGCGCTGTGGAAACAGAATTTTCAGAAGTCAGATTCAAAGGCGACAAAGAAAAGGTCCACAAGACCTACGAGGGGTTTGAACCGCTTACTCCTGAGGATATCGCCGACGTCATCTACTTTGTAGCTACCCGGCCTGGCAGGGTTAATATTGCCGATATGCTTGTGCTGCCACTTGCGCAGGCATCGGCATCCGTCATTCACCGGAAAAAATAAAAAGCGCACAGGTAACACAATGCGCTTCACTTCACTAATGACTCCAGGCGCGTCAGGCCTCTGTTATCTCTTGAAACCTAAGACGCTTCCGCCGCAGTAGTTGGCAGAACCCTGAAAGGTAAACGTGATGTAGTAGATACCTGTAGCATTGCATGGATACACGATGCCAGGGTAGAACTTGCCATTGTTGTAATTGGTGGAAACTACCTGCCTCTTCGAGTCATACATCGTCACCACGATGCCATCCGTGTCGCTCCCATTCGTGCAAATATTCAAAAAATACTGGGTGTCTTTACTAAAAACATAGGAGTATTCCACTTTGTTTTTGGCTCCACCCACCCCGTCAATCTTGAAGGTTTTTAAGAAAGTAAAACCGTCTTGCAACTTAGGAACACATGCCTGTGCCAGCGCTTCGCCATCACACTGGGCCTGCGCACCCGAAGACAAGATTACTGTCAATAATAATGCTCCAAATATTTTCATATAATTTTTCATGTTCTTTGTCCTCATTTTGTTAAGAAACGATTTTTTCACGAATGGCATTTACCTTTTCCCGTATAGCGTCCACATGCTCCGTCGTGATGTTAATGGTAGTAGTGCTATTGTCTTGTATCATCAACATTCCGTCTACTTCTTTGAACGTTGGTTCCGCATAGGTATACACGATTTCAATTTCGGAAAATGCTTCTTCAAGTTCCAAAATTCCTTTATGAAAGTCAGCTATATACGGATCATTTTTATAGAAGCCCAAGAGGAGCTTTATATTGTCGAGGATTATCTTTTGCTCTCCTACTTTCTCAATCAGCGGTTGGCTGTCTGGATTTAGCTTCACTACCTCGCACACGATGTGGAGCGCTTCCAGCCATCCGCCGGCCAGGATTAAAATGCTTAGGTTCTGGCGTTGATTTTCCTGAAGATACTGGTTGATATTGTTGAAGTTTTGCGTAGTGATCAGCAGGAGCGAGTCCAGGTTGTCGCTATTAGTGGCCAGGCGCCGAATGGTGCCAAAGTCAAAAAATTGCCCTATGCTCAGGTCGTCTGCTAATGAACGTATCGAGTTCAGGTAAAACAATGCGTCCTGATTTTGCGAGTAAATATTGGCATAGCCAAGATCAGTGCCGTAGATCCCCAGGTTCAGCGCCTTTTCGAAACTACTGTTGTAGTTCGAGAGGTTGTTGGGGTCATTAAGCATGGAGTAATTATATTTTGCCCCGGAATTTTTTAATAAAAAGGAAATTTCCAATGGGGAAGGAATTTGTTGAATGATGTCAGAAATTACTTCTTCTGAGATCATTGGTTGATCCAGGGCCATGGTATCAAGACTTTCCAAAAAAGCTCTTTCATCACTTTTTTTCCCCGATCCACAGGCGAAAGCGATAAAGGCGGTGAGCAGCAATAGATACTTTTTCATATATCAATTATTTATTGTCGATTTATAGTTGTCTCAATAATACTTGCAAAATACTTTATATAAAATACCAGAAAGATAAAATTCCGGCTAAAAAGGCACTTGATTAATTTTTTACTGATATTTTACCAAATGCGTTGAGGCCCTTCCGCAGCCACTCAAAATACAGAGCGATATACATCAGCAAGCTCAGTAGCCATATCACAGACAGGTTGAAGCTGAATGTATCAAAGTAAGTTCCCAAAAAGTACTTTTTCGGCGCAAAAAAGTGCGTGCGATAGTCCAGGGCGTGCGCTGGATACATTGGCTCATTGAATATTGGATCCACCTGCTGGATCAACTCGCCTTCGTGCTCAATAATTCTGTCTTTCACGTTGATGTTTCGCAGCAGGTCAGTTAGGCTTTCATTGGAATACCTGTTCTTAAAGTCGTTGAGGTCGAAGCCCGATTGCGATTCGTTTTCCAGAAAGTAAATGTATCGCTCTTTTTTCTTTACCGCCAGCTTAAACTTGTCCAGATAGTGTTGGTTCACGGCATCCAGATAAGTGGTCAGCATCGCGCCTGTTTGCGGCGTATATTTTTCAAAATTGAGTGCATTTTCCAGGTTTATATCTTCGAGCCCCTGCTTGAATGGTTCTTTCTCTATTTCATTTTTGATCAACTTCAGGCGTGCTGAAAATTTCTCGCGAATGCCGTCGTCATTTCGGCTATTGGCGTTATTGTTCAGATATTCCAGTCGGTTTCGCATTTCATTTAGCCAGTATGAAGCCTTGAAGTCAGACTGGCGCTCTTCTTTCTCGAATTCGTAAATAGGCGCCTGGTAAGCATTGGTTTTAAACTGGCGCACTGCCGCCGCCTCGTAGGCCCATCTGGAAGTCATGAGGTCGGCTACCAAGGGCACTTTCCCTTTGGTACTGATCAAATCATTGAGTTTATCAAAATTAAAAAGAAGCCCACTGAGCACCATTTGCGGGATAATTAGAAAGGGAATAAGTATGTAGGCCGTTACCGCGGAGTTGAAAGCCGAGCTGATGTTAAGGCCAATGATGTTAGCTGTGCAGGACACGGAAAACAACACGATCCAGTAGGTAAAAGTTACCCCCTTTATTTCAAGGATCAGGTTGCCTATGAGAGTGAAGGAGAAGGTTTGTATAGCGGAAAGCGCAAACAAAATGCACACCTTCGACAGCAGGTAGCTATTCCAGCTAAGGTTTAGGAACGATTCCCGCTTCAATATCTTCCGGTCTTTGATGATTTCTTCAGCGCTTACCGTAAGCCCCATAAACAAGGCTACTATGATGGCCATCATCAGGTATATGGGAATGTTTTCGTTGAAGTAATAGAAATAGGTGCTGTTCCCGTCGGCATTCTTGTACCGGATGATAAACGCCAGAATAAAAGCCAGCACGGGTGCCTCCAGCAGGTTAATCAGCAAGTATTGTTTGTTGGTAAGCTTAGAGAGGAGATCCCTTTTGATGAATATCAACGTTTGGCGCAACTTTGATGGCAAAAACAGAGACTTGGGAGGCAGTTCGCTTACCTCTTCTACTTTTTCTACCTTAAAATTCTCCAGGTACAGGTCGTTCCATTGCTTGGGATTCACCTTGCGTTTATTGGTAAACTTCCCATATTCGTCTACTACCTTGGCATCAATGATGTTGAATATTTGCTCGGGGTTTACATTTCCGCAGGTAAAGCATTGTCCCTTGTCGCTGCCTACCTGGTTGGTGGCTTTTTTGAAATAGGTAACGGCTTCTACAGGCGGTCCATAATATACGGGGAAGCCCCCTGTATCCATGATCATCATTTTGTCGAACATCTTATAGATATCTGACGACGGTTGATGAATCACCACGAATATCAACTTGCCCTTCAGCGACAATTCCTTCAAAAGGTCAATCACGTTTTCGGAGTCTCGCGACGAAAGGCCCGAGGTGGGTTCGTCTACGAACAATACGGCGGGCTCCCTGATGAGTTCAAGCGCAATATTTAGTCGTTTTCGCTGTCCGCCTGAGATCGTTTTGTCCAGGGCGCTTCCTACCTTCAGGTCTTTCCTCTGGTCGAGGCCGAGGTTGGTGAGTACTTCCATCACCTTTTTGTCAATTTCCTCTTCGGAAAGGTCGGCAAAGCACAGCTTGGCGTTGTAGTAGAGGTTTTGATACACGGTGAGTTCCTCAATGAGGAGATCATCCTGCGAGATATAGCCAATTACCCCTTTTATGTCTTCATTGTTGTCTTCAGAATGTATCGAGATACCGTTGATCCTGATTTCACCCGAGGTGGGCTTGTGAATACCAGCCAGCACATTGAGAAGGGTGGTTTTGCCCGCCCCGCTGGCGCCCATGATACCGATGAGCTTGCCGGGTCCTTCGTAGATATTTACATCCACGAGCCCCTGGGCGCCATTTGGGAAAACAAGATTGAGGTCTTTGGCGATAAAAGAAAGCTTAATGTCTTTGATAAGTGACAAAAAGTGCCCTACCAGATCACTGTAGTAAATGGCTTCGCCGCTTGGCATTTTGATGGTGCTGCCATGGGAAAAGTGGTTGATCTCGCCCGGCTTCATGATGAGGCTGTTCAGATTCACCTCTTCCGGTCCGAAATACTTCACAAAGTACATGTCCACACTGCGCACCCTCAAAAAAATGAGCTCTCCCATGAGTCCGCAGGTGATCTGCCTCGTTTTGGAGAGGCCTTCGTATTTCTGTTTTTTAGCAATCAGTATGTCTTCAAAATCGATCTGCTGGTCGGGAGTGAACAAGATAAACTCCTCGATGAGCTTGTATTCGTCCTGCGCAATGTTGAAAACCTCAGCTACGGTATTGATAATCTCCATGCGTTGCTCGGTGAACTTCCTGTCAGCGCCTACCAACTGCAGCAACTTCATGAGCACTACTATCTTTTGCTTTTGAGTGAGGGTTTTGTTGATTTTTTTGCAAATAGCGAGTGTCTTTACGGAGTCCTTCACCGAGGTGAGCTTCTTCCGTCTTCCTTCACCACCTTCTTCCTCTTCTTCCTTCTTGCCCCATCCTACATATTCATCATAGAGGGCCAGGTATTCTTTAATAGAATCCTGATCCAGGTCTTCTTTGAAAATACTGATTACGTAGTTACGTTCATTTTCGGTGACCCCGCCATCTTGCTTGGTGATGATGGCAAAAAGTTGCGATAAGGCTTTGAGTATTTCCTCACTCATTTACAACAGATGTTTACTACAAAAGCGTTTCGATAATTTCGTTATAAAAAATTAATAGGACTTTAGTTCAAATTCGAGATCGATAAGTTCTGAAAACTCCTCGCCGGCTTCTTCCATATCTTCGTCGTCTTCGTAGTAGTACCAGTGAATTTTAGCTCCCTGGATGTCTTCTAAAGACGAAAGAATGTCAAGTATGAGTTTGGAAGAGGCCGTATTGAAGTATTCGAGTTTGAACACGAATATCGTCTCAGGATTTGGCGCCTTTTTGTATTCTTCCAGCCAGTCCAGTACAGGTTGATAAAACTCAGCAGAATCTTCCGGAAGCGATCTGCCCGAAATTTCCATGATGCCATTGCTTTTATCGAGTAATATTTTTGGGGTATCTTCAGTTCCTTCTAAGCTAATGATTTCCATATCTCAAGATTATTTAAATTGATAAAATTAATACCTAGAAACAGTCGTCTTCAAGCAGAAAAACGAGTTGTTGTTGTCCAATTTTTCAAATGAAAATTCCAGTTTGTGTCCGGATTTCCTCGCCATGTCTACAAAGCCCAATCCTGCTCCCCCTTTTTCGGTGAGCCCTGCTCCATTTTTTATGATGTCTTTGTAGAGCTGCTTCAACCCCTCTTTGTCAAGATTGTTGATCTCGTCGAGGCGCCCCTGCACAGTGGGAACAGCATCGTTGCTAATCGGGTTGCCCGAGGCGATGATGTAGGCCTCTTCTTGCTTTCCCAATAAAAAGATGGCGGTATTGGTCTCTCTTTTTACAGAATCCTGATCATCGCTGTGCTTCACAATATTCTGAAGACACTCGACCATCACATTAAAAACTTTCCTTTTAATATTAGATTCCTCCCCCATAGAGTCCATATTCCGCTCTGCCATTGCCAGTACGGACTTGGTTATCTCTTGTGTAAACTCACCCTCATAGATGAGGATGATACTATGTTCACGCATTTGTTCATGCAGATCGAAAATATATTTCATGATAAAACATACGTTTTAATTAAACTTTAATTTAGAAAGAAAATACTTATCGCTAAAAACATTATTGTATATAGAAATTAAGTAAATCAAAAATAACGCTAAAACCGAACTCCTATCAGCAACACGTCGTCTGTTTGCTTGCCATCCCCTTTCCAATCTTCCCAGGCGTTGTCAAACGTCGCGTAGAGTTCGGGCATCGTTCGTTTTATATTGTTTTCTATTAGTTCTCTCAACCTCTTCGGACCAAACTTTCTGTTGTCAGGGCCGCCAAACTGATCAGGGTATCCATCAGAACAGAAAATGACGGTATGCCCTTTTTTCACCTTCACTGTAGTGGTGGTGAATTTGGTTTGGTTCTTATAGATACCGCCGCCAATCGGGAACCGGTCTCCTTTGAATTCATTTAGCTGTTTTCCATCGTGGTAGTAGAGCGGCCTATGTGCGCCGGCATAAGACACCTCGCTATTACCCAGGTCTATCTTACACAACGCTATGTCCATACCGTCTTTGGTTTTAGAGTCATCCTGGTCTTGTCTCAGCGTTTGCGTTACACTTTGGTCAAGCTTATCAAGGATCTCGCCCGGGTCGGTCACTTTTCTTCCTTTCACAATTTCGTTGAGCAGGAAGTAGCCGATTAACGATATGAGTGCTCCGGGTACGCCGTGGCCTGTACAGTCTACGGCGGCGAAGTAAATAACGTCATTCACCCGAACAAACCAGGGGAAGTCGCCGCTGACTACATCTTTGGCCTTGTATAGTATGAAAGAATCAGGCAAGAACTTTTGGATCACGGTATTATTCGGGAGTATGGCGCCCTGAATTCGCTTGGCATAGTTGATGCTCTCTGTAATCTTTTTGTTTTTCGACTGTATCTCCAGTTCTATCAACTTTCTTTCTGTGATGTCATGCGATACCACCAGCACAGATTCCATTTTCTCTCCTTCATCGAATTCGGGTATCGCATTCACCTGCATTACCCGGTCTCCTACGCTGGAGGGGAAATCGATTTCAGTAGCTACTTTGTCATTTTTGGCTTCTACTTCCTTCAGGATGTTTTTCCAATTTTCCTTCAGCTCTTCGGGAAGGTTCACCTGGTCGAGGTTTTGGTGCAGGAATTCTGCCGGACTTTGCCCTGTGTAGTACTCGATCACCGGGTTTATATAAAAGAAGTTTCCTTCCTGGTCCAAACGGGTTATCAGGTCAGGCGAGTTTTCAGAAAGTGCCTGCATTTTTGATCGCATCCTTTCTTCCTGTTCTGCCCTTCTTCGCTCCGTGATATCACGACTGTTAACCACAATCCCCTGAATAGAGGAGTCCGACAGCAGGTTGGTAGCCGTAGCTTCCAGCCAAACAGCATCGCCATTTTTCCTGATGTATTCGTATTGAATTGTTTTGCTTTCAAAAGGATTGTCAAACACCGCCTGAAACATCTTCTCGTATTGCTCTACATAGTCTTTGTGAACAAATTCTTCGTCTTTTATACCTATCAGGTCGTTTTGCTCGTAGCCCAATATTTTCTTCACCGACGGACTGATATACCGGATGGACTTATCTTCTTCGTAGATGGCAATTACCTCAGATGCGTTTTCCAGCAGCAATTGCATCCTTGTTTGCGTTCTGTTTACTTCTTCTATCTGGTCTTCGAGCCGTTGGTTGGTTCGCTTCAGCTCTTCCTGGGTAGCCGCCATTTCCTCAGCATTCTGGCGTAGCACTTCCTGTTGTTCCTGAAGCTCATTACTCATTTTCTGAGACTCTTCCAGCAGTTTCCGGGTCCGCTCGTTTACTTTGATGTTAAAAATTGTCCGGGCTATGATCTCGCTGATTTCCTCCACAAACTTGATCTGCATGGGCGAGAACTTGTGAATACCGGCAAACTCGAGTACACCGTACACCTTTTCTTCCGTGATCATCGGCGTGATGAGGATACAGGTGGGCTTTTTCTCACCCAACAGCCCGGAGGTGATCGATACGTAGTCATCCGGAATTTCGGTCCGCAGCACAGTAGCCTGCTCAGCGGCAGCCTGACCTACGAGGCCCTGGGCAAACTGGAATTTGGATTGCAAATATTTCTTTTTATGATAGGCGTACGCCGCGTTCATCTCTATGAACACTTCGTCTTTGTCGTCATCATTCACCACATAAAAGGCCCCCTGAACGGCCTCAATTTTCTCCGTAATATAGGCCGCTACGGCATCTCCAAGCTCGTCAATGGTATTGTGCGAACGGAGGATTTCACTTATTTCGGCTACCCCTACTACTATCCAGTTTCGTTCCTTGTCGCGCTTTTCGTTTTCGCGAAGGCTTTCGCGCATTTCAAGCAGCGCATTACCTAAAATATCTTGTTCGCTAAGAGGCTTAAATTCAGCATTGAATTCTCCTTTTCCGATCTGCTCGGCGAAGGTTGCTGTGCGCTTTAGCCCCTGTACCAACTCGTTGGTGGTAGCGGCCATTTCGCCTACTTCATCGCTGTGTTTTTTGTCTACTTGCTCCGGCAGTATACCTTTCGAAATGGAGGCAAGACTTTCCTTGAGCGACAGCAGAGGTGTAACAAAGTATTGTGAAAGCAGATACGAAACCAAAATGGCCAATATGAGGATGATAGCGGCGTAGATAAGGAAATTTCTTACTGCTGAGAAAGCTTCTCTGTCTATCTCTGCCTTGTCTATTTTCACAGTAAGCCCCCAACCCATTTCGGGGATGTGCCTCCAGGCGGCCAGGATTTGCTTGCCATCCAGTCCATAGCCCGATCCGGAACCTTCCCTGCCCAATACCGCCTCGGCGAGCACGGTGCCCGCGTTGTTTATCTTTGTCGAATCAAGGTCAAAAAACTTTGTGAGCGCAAAGGAAGTGTCAGATTTTACCGGGTTAAGTATCTGGGCGCTGTTGCCTTTTTGTTGGGCCAGCACGGCCTCATAGGTGCTGGCTATACCCAGGTCAGCATCAAGTGATGCATACAAATCCGTAAGGCTTAGCTGTAGAAATACGCGCTTATCCGAGCCGCTAACGGGAGCCCCAACAATAATAGAAAACTTGCCGCTTGACTTGAAGACTTTTGAAAAAGTGACCCCCTTCGCCGCGTTTTCGAGTATTTCGCGGTCATAATTATTGATGAACTTCCTGATATTATCGCGGCTATCGGGGTTGGTGTTGTAGATTACCGAGCCATCTGCTTTGGTTACAATGACGGCTTCGGCCTTCAACACCGCTTTTAGCGGCAGCAGGTGAGTGGCATAATCCACTTCGGCCTCGTCTTCGCCGCCGAAGTCCATTCCCATGCCGGCATCGTCATCCATCATCATCCCGAACATGTCGAGACCCTCTTCTTCTGCGGGCTCCTCAGCGCCAAACAAGTCTTCCTCAGCCTCCTCAAAAACAGACAGCTTCCTGATGTATTCAATATCTGCTTTGGCCCTGTCTACAAAAGCGAGGATAGCATCCTCTTTGGACGTGGCCATTGCGTTGAGATTGTCAATGTATTTTTCCTGCAGGTTTTTCCTTCGCTGATCATACGAAAGGTATGCCGCAATGATCACCGTAGAGGCAACCAAGGTGAGGATTATCCCTGTCAACTTTTGTCTTAAACTCAGTCTATTGAACATGTGTCAATAAAAAATTTTCTTTAAACAAACTTTTTCATTTTGTTTTCCCAGAAGAATCATCTTCTTTCTTGGTGTCCGCTTTCTTTCGTTCCGGCTTCTTTTCTGTCTCTTTTTCCAATTCTCCCTGGATAATAGAAACAGCTCCTTCCACCAGCTTGTCCACGCTCGCGTCAAAACTTTTGAAAGAGGCCAGTTCTACCACGGCTTCTACTTCGCCGTTAATAATCACCGGCTTTATCAGTAAATGGTTAGGCGAAGCAGAGCCCAGCCCGGAAACTACCGTGATATAGCCTTCGGGTACTTCGTCAAACTTCATTGCTTTACCTTCTTTGGCAGATTGCCCTGCCAGGCCTTCGCCAAACTCAAAGGTGAGCGACTGGCTATCAGGCAAGCTGAATGCGTACGAAGCCACCATTTGTATTTGCCGCTTGGCGCCACTCTTTACCGTTTGATACAGCAATCCCTGACCCGCCTCGATTTTCTGACACAGTGTGTTGATCAATGCTTCGCATTTTGTTTGGAAAGTCTTTTTCTGCTTTACTGCATCTTCAATTTCTTTCAGCGTTGCCTTGATTTCTTTTTGTGTGTCATCCGTCTTTTCTGTTTCGGTTCCGGAGGTTTCTTTAACCTCGCTCTTGTCTACATACACTACCTTTTCTACCACAGATTGTTTTTTGGCTTTTCGGGTGAGCAGCAAAACACTATAAATACCCAGCAGCAATGTAATTCCTACGCTCAGGTAGAGCTTCATGAGTACTCCCGAGAGTTCTTTCACTACGTCGGGTGTCACGGCCATCGACCCTTCTTCCATCATTCCGGGCAAGCTGTACAGCAAATAAGCCGATACGATCAGTCCGATAATAAAGAGTGTAAGCGTTACATTATATAAACCGGAAGACTTCATTTGTTTACTTTTTTATTTACTCGTTCCGAAAATTCTCGCTATCAAAAACCCTCGCTCTTTAGGAGCCGGTTTTATCAAGTTCTATATTGTTTATGCAGTTCGTTTAGAAATTTAATAATATTTTCTACCGTAAGTGTGTAGTCGATTTTTGCTACCTGAAGCGCTGCTTTGGGCATGGTATCGATCATACACTCCGCGGGGTCTTGCACAATGGTAAGACCCCCGCGCTCCTTTATTACTTTCATTCCGTAGGCCCCGTCTTTGTTCGCCCCCGATAGTAGTATACCGATTAGGCGGTTTTTGTAAGCATAGGCAGCGGACTCCAGCGTGATATCTATCGATGGTCTGGAGTTATTCACCATCTCTTCAGTAGATAATGCAAAGCTATGTCCCAACTCTATGTACATGTGGTAGTTGGCCGGAGCCAGGTATACGTTTCCTTTTTTTATGTTTTCCTTGTCATAGGGCTCTACCACCGGTTTTACACTCTTGATGGAAAGCGCCTCAATAAACCCGTTTCTCACATGCTTGAGCCTATGCAGGCACATGATAATAGGTAGGGGAAACCCCTCGGGTATACCCGACAGAATCTTGGTGATCCCCTGGAAACTACCGGCAGACCCACCTATTACTATCGCTTTGTAAGAATCATTAATCTCAGAAAACTTCATTTCCTTCTCTTGATCTTATCCGGGGTTTATCTTATTCCTTTATCTTTTTGTAGATTTTTTCTTCATTGTTTACCACAATGAATTTGTTGGCAATCTCGCACCATATCAACGACTCCTTGGAACCTATAGCCAGATACCCGTATTTAAAAGTACTCTCATGAAGTTTTTTCAACACATCGTTTTGCAGAGTCTGGTTAAAATAAATCATCACATTTCTGCATAGCACCAAGTCAAATTTGCTAAAGACAACCCCGTTTACCAGGTCATGTACCCTGAAAGAGACATTTTCCACCAGTGATTTATCCATGTGGGCATATCCATTCACTTCCTTGTAGTATTTTTTGAATTCTTCCTCACCCTGTACCCGCAGATAGTTCTTTTCGTTGAGGTCCATGTTCTTTATCGGAAATACCCCCCGCCTGGCTTTTTCAATGATGATGTTGTCGATATCTGTGGCCACTATTTTGCTCGTTTCCAAAATACCCATTTCACGGAGCAGGATAGCCATGGAGTATACCTCTTCGCCAGAGGCGCAGCCCGCATGCCAAATACTAATTTTCTGGTGGTTTAATAATATGTTGGGTATGATCTTGTCGCGAAGGATTCTCCAAAATGAGGGATCGCGAAACATTTCAGTGACATTCACTGTAATTTCTGACAGAAACTCCTGAAAGAAGGCCTCACTTTCACTAATCTTCTTTATCAAAGGTTCTACCGAGCTGAACTTGTATAGCTCCAGGATACGACTCACCCGCCTCTTAAATGAAGACATGGCATAGTTAGTGAAATCGTAATTGTATTTGTCTTTGATAACCTCTGTCAATCTCCGGATGTCAACGATGTGTATCTCCTGCATATTTCTGTACTTTTCTCAAACAGATTGTTTAAAAATTATATAACTCCGCAGATATTAATAGCTCACTAATTTTTTTTAATCAATTTTGATCGAACTCTTAATGCCTCAAACTATCTAAAAACTCCAATAGACGAAATATAAAATAAATATTTTAACTTTTGGCTGATAAAATTTGATTTTACTAAGGCTTTCAATGTAATTTTTTTATAGAAATGTATATGAAAGCTTGTGTAGGAACTCAAATTTTCAATAGTGTAAATAACCTGAACATCAAGGTAGCAGATCGACAAAAGCAGACAACGTAAAAAGATGAAGAAAATACTACTTCTGGGCGCGGGACGGTCTACCAATAGCCTCATCGGCTACTTAAAAATCACAGCTATTGAAAAGGGCTGGGCCGTAAGGGTGGGAGATTACTCCGAAGAACTCGCCCGGAAGAAAGTGCAACACTCGGCAAATGCCTCCGCCTTTCGCTTTGATGTATTTGATGAAGCCCAACGCCGAAAAGAAATCAAGCAGGCCGATGTAGTGATCTCCATGTTGCCGGCTCATCTGCACTACCATGTAGCCCGGGACTGCATTGCTCTTGGGAAAAACATGACTTCTGCTTCCTATATCTCTGATGAAATAAAAAGCCTGCATGCAGAAGCAGAGAAGAAGGGTGTGACCATTTTGAAAGAATGTGGCCTGGACCCGGGCATCGATCACATGTCGGCCATGAGGGTAATAGATGTGATCAAAGCAAAGGGAGAGCTGCAGGCTTTCGAAACATTCACCGGCGGACTACTGGCTCCCTCCGATAAAGACAATCCCTGGCAATACAAGTTCACCTGGAATCCCCGGAATGTGGTGCTGGCCGGGCAGGGCGGTGTGAAGTTTCTCCAGGAAGGCCGGTACAAATACATTCCCTATCACCGGCTCTTCAGCCGCACAGAGATTGTACACATACCCGGGCATGGCTATTTTGAAGGCTACGCCAATCGCGATTCTCTGAAATACGTCAATGTGTACCATCTGAAAGGGATTCGTACGCTATACAGGGGCACTTTTCGGCGGCCGGGCTTTTGCCGGGCGTGGAACATTTTTGTGCAGCTCGGCGCCACCGACGACTCGTATGAAATGGAGCAGGTAGCTACCATGACCCACCGCCAGTTTATCAACTCTTTCCTGGCCTACAACCCCCACGACTCCGTAGAACTAAAGCTGGCGCACTATATGAATATAGGCCTGGAATCAGAAGAAATGTACAGGCTGAAATGGTTGGGCGTTTTTGCCGATGAGCCCGTGGGCCTGGAGCACGGCACGCCGGCCCAAATACTGGAACATATCCTCATGAAAAAATGGAAACTGGAGGCCGACGACCACGACATGATCGTGATGTGGCACAAGTTTGATTTTTTGGAAAATGGAATAAAAAAGCAGATACAGTCTCACCTGGTAGTAGAAGGGGAGAGCCAGGAGGAAACCGCCATGGCCCGGACCGTGGGCCTCACCCTGGGTATTGTCACGAGGCTGCTGCTGGAGGGCAAGATCAAAACCAAAGGGGTGATCGCGCCCATTCACCGGGAAATCTACGAGCCGACTCTGAAAGAGCTGGAAAAGAACGGCATCGCATTTATGGAGAAAGAACTGACGGTGGAGAAGGAAGACAGGATGCTGTGATACAAAACGTCGGGACTCATCGAACCTAATGACAACCGCGAAAGCTTCTCAATCAAACAATCCCTGGGCTTCGCTCTCATATCCCGTGTCGGGCTTCAGGTTGGGTCCGTTGGCGGCAGCCACAGCCAGCTGGTCGCAGCGTTCATTTTCAGGAATGCCGGCGTGGCCTTTTACCCATTTGAATTTTATCCTGAACTTTTTTGACAGCGGCAGGAAGCGCTGCCAGAGGTCTACATTTTTTTTCTTTTTAAACCCCGTTTTTACCCAGTTGGAAAGCCAGCCTTTTTCCACGGCGTCCACTACGTATTTTGAATCGGAATAGATGGTAATGGGGATGTTACTTTTGGTGAGGGCTTCCAGGCCTTTGATCACGGCCAAAAGTTCCATCCGATTGTTGGTAGTAAGGCGGAATCCCTCCGAAAGCTCCTTGCGATGTTGGTTATACTTGAGTACCACGCCGTAGCCTCCCGGACCGGGATTGCCCAGCGCAGCACCATCTGTGTAGATAATGATCATGTAAATAAATTTGCTTTAAACAGTTTAATAGCCAGGGACAGCAGTATAATGCCAAACACCTTGCGCATGATGCTGAACCCTGCCTCCCCAATTTTTCGCTCCAGCCAGTCAGACGACTTCAGGACAATAAAAACGAAAACCAGGTTCACAACAATGCCGATGAGGATGTCAATTTCTTCGTAGGCGGCTTTCAGCGAAAGGATGGTGGTGAGCGAACCGGCCCCGGCAATCAAGGGAAATGCCAGTGGTACGATAGAAGTGGCGCTGGGCTTGGTCACGTGGGTTTTGAAAAAGGTGCGATCCAGGATCATTTCCATACCCAAAATAAAAATAATGATGGCCCCTGCTACGGAGAACGACTCTACGTCGATGCCAAAAACTTTCAGGATCACCTCGCCAACGTAAAGAAATACAATCATTAGAACCCCCGCCACCACGGTAGCCCGCAGCGAGTCCACCTGTCCCGATTTCTTTTTGAGGTCAATGATAATGGGGATCGACCCCAAAATATCGATGATCGAAAAGAGGATGACGGTGATGGTAAGTATGTCTTTTAAATTGGGCAT
>CAYUJK010000004.1:12999-14597 GCA_964444895.1 uncultured Roseivirgaceae bacterium | reverse complement strand
TCATAAAGAAATCCGGCCTCGTGGATTTTGTCAATGATCTGGCCTTCGTGGTTCGACTGGTAGTACTCCAGTTCTATTTGCGGAAATTTTTGCTTTAATTCAGCAAAAAAAGATTCGAAATCGCGGTCACCATAGATGCTTTTCTCGCGTTTGCCGAGCAGGTTTAAGTTAGGGCCGTTGATAATCAGTATTTTCATTTTCAATTTGTTAATGTCCTGGGATATCTACATAAAGCAATTCACAAACTACCTGAAGCTGGAACGCTCCCTTTCGGGAAACTCCGTGGAGGCCTACGAAAGAGACGTGGTAAAGCTAAAACAGTTTGCCGAAATCTCCAATTTGCCCGGTTCCCCTTTAAAAATGGAAAGCGAACACCTCAACCGCTTTGTGCAGTACCTGGGGGAAATGCAGTTTTCAGCCTATTCCCAGGCGCGAATGCTCTCCGGGCTGAAAGCTTTTTATAAATTTTTGCAGCATGAAGGCTACACACAATCCGATCCTTCGGAAATGCTGGAGTCGCCTAAGCTGGGCCGCAAGCTGCCCGATGTACTGAGTGTGCAGGAGATTGACCAGATCCTGGCGCAGATCGACATGTCAAAACCAGAAGGGATGCGCAACAGAGCGATACTGGAAACCCTGTATAGTTCGGGCTTGCGCGTATCGGAGCTGGTAGAGCTCAGGGTGAACAACGTGTATTTCGATGTCGGCTTTTTGCGGATAATGGGAAAGGGCAGCAAAGAACGGCTGGTACCCATTGGCAAAACGGCCCTAAAATACACAAAAATGTACCTGGAAGAGGTACGCTGCCACGTTGCCGTAAAGCCAGGCTTTGAGAATGTAGTCTTTCTCAACAAACGGGGCGCCGCCCTCACGCGGGTAATGATATTCACCATCATCAGGCAGCTGGTGCAAAAAGCTGGTATCCACAAGAAGGTGAGCCCGCATACGTTTCGGCATTCCTTTGCCACGCACCTGATAGAAGGCGGGGCAGACCTGCGGGCGGTACAAGAGATGCTGGGCCATGAGTCCATCACGACCACAGAAATCTACACTCACCTCGATCGCGACTATTTGCGCCAAACGATCATTGACTTTCACCCGAGAAGTTAACGAACTCATACCCCTCAACCTCAACGGATTACTGCTGGAGCCCCCCGAGTCTTACAATGTTATATCGAAAGCTGTTTTGACCGGCGAATTTCCAAAATGTCATCAAATATGGGTGGAATTGTCTATTCAAAATGAACGCCGGGCTTTGGAAAATTATTCTCAAAGCTTACATACTCATTTTATTTTTGCCCGAAATCGAGAATATGATTTTTCACGGAATTTAATGACTTTGTTAAAGACCGACATGGTGCACGTCGCAGTTTTGGGGGAAAACAGCTTCTCTGTAGAACATTCAAAAATGTAAGAAACCCGGTATTTTCATACCTCCAAAAAATAGTTTCATCGAAGCAATGGTCATTTATATCTATAATATTATTCTGATCGAAGAAAAAAAATATTCCACGCGTATAAATTCTTGATTTTTGTTAGGGTTTTGAACGGAATTGAGATCAAATTCCAAGTCTTTTTTCAAGTAGTGTTAAGAGTAG
>CAYUJK010000004.1:7622-12899 GCA_964444895.1 uncultured Roseivirgaceae bacterium | reverse complement strand
TCGTTTCACCAGGAGTGCATGGACTACCTCCATTTTTCAAAAATGTTGTTAAAACTGGGTGAAGTAAAGTCGGCGACGAAGCTACTCTACAAAACCGTTGACCTGGCCCGGGAGTGTGAATACTACGACATCCTGCGCGAATGCCTGCTGATGCTGAGAGATGTGTACTCCTGTACCTACAGGCCAAAGCTTTTTCGCTCTACACAAGAAGAACTGGAAGAAAACAGGAAAATACTTGCCAAAGAAGAGCAGGCCAGCGAGTTGTTTTTCGAAAGCAAGTTGCAGCTCAATAGCTCGCTCACAAACAGGCGAAAAGACCTGAGCCCGCTTCATGAAGCTTGTGAACGCATTAAAAAGCTGTACGACGAAACGGGATCGGTGAATATATTCATTCAATATGTGAAGCTGAATATTTGGCTCTTCGAACAAGAAGGACACTTCCCTGAACTGCTGAAATTCGTAGATCTACTCGAAACGGACTTCAGAAAAGGAAAAATAAACCAGTCCCGTTTTGATGTGTCGCTGCTGAAAGTAAGCAAGCTGTATGCACATTTGAAAACCGGCAACCACAGTGAAGGATTAGCCCTGGCCAAGGCATACCTGAAAGATACCGACAAGGAGTCTTCGATATGGTATCCTATGATGGAAAACTCTATCTTGTTTTCCATAAGGCTGAAGAATTACGACGAAGCGGCTAAGTTGGCACAGGAAGTACTGAATAGCAAAACTTTTGACGAACTCGATGCAAACGCAAGGGAAAAGTGGATGGCGTATGCGGGGTACATATACTACCTTTCAGGAGAAAAGACCCTCGCCAAAAAGCTGGACTTCAACACGCTTACCACGGAAATACCCGAGTTCAACAAAGACAAGGCGGGAATGAACTTCGCCATATTGGTGCTGCAACTGCTCACGCACCTGGACGACGACCTCGATAAGCTGCACCAGATACTTTCGGCTATGGAAGACTACGTGGGCAAATTTCTCAATAACTCATTTAGCAAAAGGGCCAAGGTGTTTTTCAAGCTTGTGGCCAAAATTGTGGGCCATAACCGGGATTTTGATGCAATCATGAAAAAGAGCAAGTACCTGGCAGAAAAGCTTTATGAATCGGACATAGAAGGCGATGTGTACGCCGACCTTGAGATTGTGCCCTATGAGCTACTGTGGGATCATCTTCTGCAGCGCTTATCTGTGCTGAGGTTCAGATCGCTCTGATCAGGAAAAAATTTACGAAAGGATGCTCCGGTGCTTCAAGACAAGTAGAACCGGAGCATCCTTTTTTTCATCGACACTATAGCCCACTTATTTCAAATCCCGCTTTTTTCACATCTTCCCAATAGCTTGGATAAGACTTTTTCACGACGGACGGCTCTTCAATGACAATGTCGGTGAGTGTAGCCAGCGGGGCGAAGGCCATGGCCATGCGATGGTCTTCGTAGGTATGAAAACTTAACCCTTTAATGGCAGAAACATTTTGAGAAGACGGAATCAGCTTCCAGATTCCCCCGGTCATCTCTTCCAGGTTTGCGCCAAATTTCGACATCTCTTTCTGCAACGCGGCAATCCTGTCCGTCTCCTTTATGCGCAAGCTCTCCAGGCCTGTCATTTCGCAACTCATGCCCTTAGCAGCGAGGGCTACACATACGGTTTGGGCGAGATCGGGGCAATGGGAAAAGTCGATCGATTGCATCGGCTCAGCGGCTTTTTTGGTGAGTCTCACCCCCTGGGCATCAAACTCAGCCTTCACGCCTATTTTGTCCATGATGCCCACGATGGCAATATCACCTTGGAGCGAATCTTGTCGCAGACCCAAAAGCTTCACCTCGGCCTTTTCTGCCAAAGCAACGAAGCTAAACCAGTAGCTGGCGCCCGACCAGTCTGACTCGATCTCATAGGCCGAAGCGGTGTAGGGTTTTGCCTTTACCTCGATGATGTTATCTACAAAAGAAACCTCAGCTCCAAACTTTCGCATCAGGGCCAGGGTCATCTCTATGTAGGGTTTGCTGCTTATTTTTCCGGTGAGTTCTATGACCAATCCTTGCGGCAATGCCGGCGCGATCATGGCCAGGGCCGAAATGTACTGGCTGCTCACGTCGCCCTTTACCACTATTCTGCTTTTTTGCTGTGCATTAAAGTGCAATATCTCATGAGGTGGGAAACCATCGTTTTTTAAATATTTTATACCCACACCGATCTCCCTCAGCGCATCTACCAGTATTTCAATAGGTCGCTCTTGCATACGCGGAGTACCTGTCAAAATCTTATTCAATCCCCTGGCGGCAGCATAGGCTGTTAGAAAGCGCATGGTGGTACCGGCATCCAACACATCCCAGGTCTTGTCATCTGTTGCCAAAAGCTTCATCATCGTCTGAGTATCACGGGCTTCCGATAAATTTCCGAGCGCGCCTCCACCCCCCGCAAGGGCGTTGATCACCAGCGCGCGATTGCTTTCACTCTTGGACGAAACGAGCTTGATCTGCACCGGATCGATGATCTTATTGGCATTGATTTTGAGTTGGGTCAGGCTTTCCAATTGCATGTTTTCTGAATTATTTTAACAGCACAAAATTAAATTGTAATATTTTTCTAAAAATTGGTACAATATTTATAATTTTATGCATCTTTGTAGACATATTAAACGTTAATCCACGTATACCTAGTCATTAATTTTATATTCTTACAGTAATGAACAAGCTTTTTACCTTTTCTTCTCTGCTTTTGTCAGGAATTTTATTGGGTTCGATAGCCGGCAGGATCAACACCAACGAAGTTTTTAAGTCAAAAAGGGGAACATTAACCAACAAGACCAAAAATGTAAAGAACTTTCTGAAACGCAGCGAAGAGGAGGACGTCAACCAATACTTTATTTAGTCTCTACAGCCTTCAGTCTTTCATTATAGTTTTTCATAGCGGCGCTCATCTCATCCCTTGACAAAGGGATATCAAAAAGGCATTTGCCAATATTTTGGAGCAGCGACGCCTTCACTATATTGTTGTCGTTTTTCTTGTCTTGCAGGGTGAGACCGATGATCTCGCCAAATGCCCCTTCGTCAATAGGCCGCAGGTCGTACATACTTCCCAGGTACCGGAATATCTCCCCATCTTCCCGGGCATCCATTCCACATTTCAAGGTAGACAGCCAGCTTTCGCAGACCATCCCTATGGCTATGGCCTCTCCGTGTAGTATCCGCTTTCCTTTATTCAGGTAGTACGTTTCGATGGCGTGGCCCAGCGTGTGGCCGAAGTTCAGGATTTTTCGCAGGCCTTTTTCCTGGGGGTCTTCCGTTACCACGGCGTTTTTTACCTGCACCGAATGAGAGATGAGGTCGTGCCAGTCCTGTTTTTCAAGGGGTTTTTGGGTAATTTCAACATACTTGTCATGATCGGCAATGAGGCAGTGCTTGATCACCTCTGCATAGCCGGAGCGCAGTTCGCGTGCGCTGAGGCTTCCTAAGAAAAAAGGCGTGATAAAGACCCTCATAGGTTCTTGAAATACGCCGATGTGATTTTTCAGGCCCCTGAAGTCGATCCCCAGCTTACCCCCCACACTGGCGTCCACCTGGGCCAGCAGTGTAGTGGGGATGTTAACGAAGGCAATACCGCGCTTGAACGTGGCAGCGCAAAAGCCTCCCATGTCGCCTATCACTCCGCCACCGAGGTTTACCACCAGCGATTTTCTGTCGAATGCGGCGTCGGTGAGGGATTGCCATATTGCCGCGCAGGTTTCCAGGTTTTTCTCCTCTTCTCCGCTTTTAATTTCAATCAGCAGGTAACCCGCCGGCAGATGCTCCGCAACGGCGGGCAGGCAGTGTTGCCTGGTGTTTTCATCGACAATCACAGCTACTTTTGAAAAAGTGTGATCGCCAAAAAAACGGTCCAGCTCGTTGCCGAGCTGCCTGGTAATGACTACGCTGCCGGGAACCCTGCTCACTTTACTTCCTCCAATGGGTTGTTCATGATATACTCTTGCCGTCTTATGGAGGCGTCATGGATCACCTTGAAGAGTTCGCCCATGAAGTCAGGGTTCAGGTTCAGTTTTTCGGCCCACTCGCGGCGTGTGTCAGATATTTCTTTCCAGCGGTCTTTCTGAAATACGGTTACGTTGTTGCGTTTTTTATAGAAGCCGATTTCGTCCACGATCTTCATTCGCGAAGCGATAATCTCATACAGTTCCTTGTCCAGGTGATCGATCTGGTGCCGGAGTTCTTCAAGATGCGTGATGAAATCTATATCTTCAGAAGTGGGCTTTCGGTATTGCAGGTTTTTCAGGATGTTGCCCAGCGAAGTGGGGGTCACCTGCTGCTTGGCGTCACTCCAGGCGTTGTCCGGATCGCGGTGCGTTTCGATCATCAAGCCGTCGTAGTCGAGGTCGATGGCTTTTTGTGATACTTCGAAGATCATCTCCCGTGATCCGCAGATATGGCTTGGGTCACAGATCATTGGTATTTGCGGCAGTTGGTTCCGAAGCTCTATTGCTATCTGCCACATGGGCAGGTTTCGGTAGCGTGTCTGCTGAAAGGAGGAGAATCCCCGGTGAATGGCGCCCAGCTTGCTGACGCCTACGTTGCTGATCCGCTCCAGCGCGCCGATCCATAGCGCCAGGTCGGGGTTGATGGGGTTTTTTACCAGTACCGGTACATCTACGCCTCGCAGCGATTCGGCAATCTCCTGTACCGTAAAAGGGTTTACGGTAGACCGTGCCCCTACCCACAGAATATCTACTCCGTGCTTCAGCGATTCTTCTACGTGTTTGGGATTTCCTACTTCGGTAGCGAAGAGCATGCCTGTGGCGTCTTTCACGCTTTTTACCCATTTAAGGGCATCCACGCCTACGCCTTCAAAATTATTGGGCCGTGTCCTGGGCTTCCACACCCCGGCTCTTGTCACGGTGATTCCCACTTCTTTGATTTGCTTGCAGGTATCTACCAGTTGTTCTTCGGTCTCCGCGCTGCAGGGCCCCGCTATAATGAGCGGCTTTTTCAGTCCCAGGCCCCAGCCTTCCAATGTTTCTATTTTCATTCTTTCGTTATTTTTCTATCCGGTGAATATGTTAAGTCAGGTAAAATAAAAGGAGGTCGGTAGTTGTCAGAAGCAGAACGAGCCACAATAAAAGCCTTGAAAAAGGCGCCAAAAAGGCGTTTTTACGGTGAAAGAAAAGCGGCTTTCTAAAAAGTTTTGTAGCGTTTGCATCGGCTTATCGGGTACTATTCTCAAAATCGGGTACAAATATGGTGAAAATAGCCCTTAAAAAGAAAATAGTGGCAAGGGGAATTG
>CAYUJK010000004.1:0-7522 GCA_964444895.1 uncultured Roseivirgaceae bacterium | reverse complement strand
TTTTTAACAACAAACACCATGAAAAAGACCTACTTCCTGATTATAGGAGTTCTTTCGGTAGCTACTGCGTGGGCGCAACCAGCAGAGGTTTCGATAAGTGATTTTGATATTGCGTCACCTTTTTCTCCTCTAAACAATATCTCCAATCTTCCATCCAGAATTGTCAATTCCAATCACCGAACAGCACTGGAAGTTGAAAAGCAAAGATTAGATAGCTTTACCGTCGAAAGGTGGGAAAACGTTCCACAGGATTGGGAACTGTATGCCAAATCAAACTATTTTTATGATGAGTCGGGTAAAGATAGTTTGGATTTTTTTTATTTATGGAATTCGCATTTCAATGAGTGGAGGTACTCCGACAAAAATGCAGACTTCATTTATGACGAAGAAGGTAAAGTCATAAAATATCAGGAATATGACTGGGATAACTTTTTGGAAAAGTGGATAGTGATAAAAGAATTTAATTATGACTATAATATCGACGGGCAACTGAAGTCTATCATAATCGAATCATTCAATCAGGATGCTGAAATGTGGGAAAATGACGAGAAAATCGAATATAGTTACGAAGTCAATGGCCAAACATGGGTTTACCATGACTGGGACGAAGAAACAGCGAAATGGATTGTATTTCAGAAATTACAGCTTTATGATGAATTAAGCGACAATGACGCATTTGCAGCTATAGAAAGGTTTATATGGGATGAATCAACAAGTGACTGGCGTATTGAGTCGAAATTAGAATACTCCTACTACCCTGAAAAAAAGAAAACGGAAGCTATCGTTTATAATATTGACGAATCGAACACGCACCACCCTTATTTAAAAAGAGAATATTCATACGATGAGAATTATGGAAGTGGGTATCTGATTTTGCCTATTACTCAAGACTACAACGCATACGGATTTCGATTTAAAATGAATACCATGAAGGTTTTTATAATCAATGACGGTGATTGGTATCCGATGCTACAGCACAAGTTGTACTACTCAACGCAAGTAGTGGATGAAACGATAACCGGAATTGACGCCCTTCCCGCGAACAAAATCCATATCTTCCCCAATCCCACCTCCGACCGAATTCAGTTCACCTCGGATACAACACTTCGCAATGCTGAAATTAAGTTGATCGATATTCACGGCAGAACGGTGCTGAGTCAGCCGCTGAAGATAAATAAAAGTATTTCTGTGCGGAGCCTTCCTACAGGCTTGTACGTGTACGAAATCAGCCACGAGGGTGGGCAACAAAAAGGTAAAATACGAATAGAATGACAAACCGAATCTCCTTTGAAGACACCTCCATCGCTTTCTCATATAAATCCGACCGCGATCTGCAAAGGAGTCACCGCCTGTTTTCTCTGGTTAATAATCCGCTACTGGTAAAGCTGGGAACGCCGCTCATGAAACTGGCTTTCCGGCTAAAGGCCCCTGTGAACGGGCTCGTGAAAAAATCCCTTTTTCATCAGTTTTGCGGAGGGGAGTCGATTGACGACTGCCAGGGCGTGATCGAAAAGCTGTCGCGGTATCATATCGGCGCCATTTTGGACTATGCCGTTGAGGGCGAAGATACCGAAGAAGACTACGACCACACTGCAAGCGAAATCATAAAAACCATAAAGCTGTCCAAAAACAACCCCAACATCCCCTTCTGTGTATTCAAGCCTACAGGCATCGCTTCCATAGAGATCTTGCGGAAAGTACACGAACAGGAAGCGCTCACAGCCGCCGAAAAGCACTCGTATGAAAAGATCAAAGCGCGGTTTTTCTCCCTGGGAAAACACGCCTTTGAAAATAAAGTACGGCTGTTTGTCGATAGTGAAGACAGCTGGATACAGGCCCCCATTGACGAACTAACCTACCAGATGATGGAGCAGTACAACCGCGGGCAGGCGTTCATTTTCAATACCTACCAAATGTACCGGAAGGGAATGCTGGAAAGCTTGGTGAATAAGGTGCACGAAGCGAAGGGAAAATATATCGTGGGTGCCAAGCTGGTGCGCGGCGCCTATATGGAAAAGGAGCGCCGGCGTGCCGATAAGCTCGGCTATGAAGACCCGATCATGCCCGACAAACCGGCCACTGACCGGCAGTACGATGCGGCGTTAAGGTTTTGTGTAGAAAACATCCAGCACATCCACTTTTGCTCGGGCTCGCACAACGAACAATCCAACCTCTACCTGACAGAACTGATGGCAGAAAATGGACTGGCTAAGAACGATCCACACGTGTGGTTTGCCCAACTCTATGGCATGAGCGATAACATCTCTTTTAACCTGGCCAATGCCGGCTACAATGTAACCAAGTATCTTCCTTATGGGCCGGTAGAAGCAGTGGTGCCCTACCTTATTCGGCGGGCAGAAGAAAATACGGCCATCGCGGGGCAAAGCTCCAGGGAGCTGGCGCTGATCAAAAAGGAAATGAAGAGGAGGGGGAGGGAGTAGGCAGCGGCAGTCGAGGTCAGACGGAGCAAAGCGGAGTCAGACCAGTTTGAGGAGAGAGGATGGAGCAAAGCGGCTGGAGGCAGCAAGGAGACACGGTCAAGACGATAGTCAGACCGCGTCTCCGGGTAAATAGCAAGGAGCAAGGAACCAGAACGTAGGAGGGGGTAATCAGTATTCAGTAATCGGTGTGGTTGTACTCGGTAGCTGGCTATCGAACACTGAACGCTGAACACGACCTTTCTGAATCGTATTTAAACATTTCCATGCCTCAAACAGCATGCTATCCATTGCAGTCCCGTTTCAATGGACTGCCCAACTCAATGCCTGGAAGGGACACTCTGATGAAAAAACTCCCGCCATTTTATCATTCGGCAATTATCCTCTATTTTTGCAGCTTAAATTTTTAAAGGGCATGCAATTAAGCGAACAAGAAATCCGCCGTCGGGAAGAAAAAGCAGAACTGGAGAAACTGGGAATCAACCCCTATCCATCCGAAACATTCGAAGTGAACGTCTCCACCAGGGACATTCACCAAAATTATGAAAAAGCCAAAACCGACTACAAGAGCATTTCCCTTGCAGGCCGCATCATGAGTCGCCGCATCATGGGCTCGGCCTCTTTTGCGGAAATTCAGGACGCCACGGGAAGGATCCAGATCTATATCCGTCGCGACGATATATGCCCCGGCGAAGACAAAACATTATACAATACGGTATTTAAAAAGCTGCTGGACATCGGCGATATCATCGGCGTGAAGGGCTATGTGTTTACCACCCAGGTAGGCGAAATTTCTGTTCACGTTACCGAGCTGAAAGTACTTTCCAAATCGCTGAGGCCCCTGCCGGTAGTAAAAGAAGCCACAGACGAAACCGGCGCCAAAAAGACCTGGGACGCCTTCAAAGACTCTGAGCAGCGCTACCGCCAGCGCTATGTAGACCTGATCGTGAACCCCGAAGTGCGCGACGTATTTAAGAAGCGAACGAAGATCATCAACTCCATCCGGTATTACCTCACCGAAAAAGGGTACCTGGAAGTAGAAACCCCCGTGCTGCAGCCCATCTACGGCGGCGCCTCGGCCCGGCCCTTCACCACGCACCACAACACGCTGGACATGAAGCTGTACCTGCGCATAGCCAACGAGCTGTACCTGAAAAGGCTCATTGTGGGTGGATACGACGGCGTGTTTGAATTTGCCAAAGACTTCCGCAACGAAGGGATGTCGCGCTTTCACAACCCCGAATTTACCCAGGTAGAGCTCTACGTGGCCTACAAAGACTACGAGTGGATGATGAACCTCGTGGAAGAAATGGTGGAGAAAGTAGCTGTAGACCTCCACGGCGATACCGAAGTGCAGGTAGGCGAACATAAAATCAACTTTCAGCGACCCTGGAAGCGGTTTACCATGTACGAGGCCATTGCGCACTTCACGGGCATAGATATCTCGGAAATGGACGAAAAGCAGCTCCGCGAAACGGCTAAAAAGCTGCACGTGCCCGTTGACGAAACCATGGGCAAAGGGAAGATCATCGATGAGATTTTCGGGGAAAAGTGCGAGGGCAACCTGATACAGCCTACGTTCATCACCGACTACCCCGTGGAAATGTCGCCCCTGGCCAAGAAGCACCGCTCCAAAGAGGGGCTGGTGGAGCGCTTTGAGGTGATCTGCAACGGCAAGGAAATCTGCAATGCCTTCTCCGAGCTGAACGACCCCATCGACCAGCGGCAGCGATTCGAGGCCCAGTTGGAACTCGGCAAGCGTGGCGACGAAGAGGCGATGATGCTGGACGAAGATTTCCTCCGCGCCCTGGAGTACGGCATGCCTCCCACGGCAGGATTGGGCATTGGCATAGACCGCCTCACCATGATCATGACCAACCAAAACTCTATCCAGGACGTGCTCTTCTTCCCGCAGATGCGGCCGGAAAAAAAGCAGGAAACACTCAATAACAGCGAACCCTTTGAAAAGATAGGCGTCCGCAAAGACCTCATTCCCCTGATCCAACAACTCGGAATTGACTCTGTGGAAAAGCTGCGGGAAATCAAGCCCGGCAAGCTCCACAACGACCTCTGCGGCGTACGCAAGAAAATGAAGCTGGAAAATGTAGAAAACCCCACGCTGGACGAGGTGAAAGCCTGGATGGAAGCTTAGCAGAACAGCGGGCAACCTCGATGTCTGCTGCTGCTCGTTCAGCGCTCCTCCTGATAGCCCTCAAGGCCTTCTGCGAATTTATTGCCATTATTTACATTACCCCTGTCGATTCGTATGGGGAAACTTGCATGGCGCCGTTTGAAGGTGTTTTTGCTCCCCGACAACTACGTAAATTTTTAACAACGAAAAGCGCAAAATACACGAAAGGATTGCTATGCAATCTTCCTTTTCGTGTTTTTAGCGAACAGAGTTAATGCCTCCATATCAGTCGTTTAGTCCCCGCCTTAGGGTGTGGATCAAAATTTATCAAAAAGCCTAATTCCATGCCAGTTGCTTTCAGTTAGTTTAAAGCTTGTGCCTGATGTTCGTTTTTAAATTCTTTCACGGCCTTTATTTCCGTAATCCGATACTATCGGATATTCCCGTAACAGAAAAATTGGCGAAAGTTTTCGGGATGCCCTTCCTGGTAAATTCCCCATTCTCTCCTCCCTGCTTCACCGACGGCAATCACTTTGCAGGCAGGCAAGCCAAGTGAAAGACTGTTGCCTGGCACCCGCGAATACCTATTGGCCGTAACACATCCTTTACACAACTGGATACGCGGCGTTTATCCGTGTTAATAAACGGGTATATCCGGATATACCCGTTTATTAACACGCTTAGGGGCGCTTATTTTTTTACCTTGTTACCATCGGTATGCGGGACATTGCCACGTTAGCGGCAAAATATCAGCAGAAAATAATGAATAGTGCCATAGAGTCTGCCTTGTCGCCTGCCTGCCAGTCTCGTGAGTTCCGGGAGATTTTGAGGTCAGGCAAAACTCCTTAACTCCCTCTTTGAAAGCATGTTCCGGGCTTGTTTCGGAAAGGGATTAAGCCTACCGGCCGGTAGGCGGGGGAGATGTCGACAAAAAATATCGTTTTGTTTGACTTCAAAATCGTTAAACAATGCTTAAACAGACGGCTACAGCCTCAGCGCAGAGGAGCGCCTTCGGTCTTGGAGGTACTACAAAATGTGAAGAAGAACAGTATGCCCATGTTACATACTAGCCATAACAAGTCAGCCGCAAAAATGCCCAATGTTGCTTTTTATCAAAATTACCGCGATTTTGAGAAAATGTTTAACTTACCGGAATAAACGAATAACGGGAATTGTTCCTGGTAGCGAGAAGTTGTGCCCAATGCTAAGAAACATAGTACCATGAATTATAGATGTTGGTTTTTGATAAACCAGAATATTGAAAAACGAGAATTTGAGGAGATTGAAAAAGAGGCTTCTTCTCGATTTGTAGATTTCGTAAACAGAAAAGATTACGGTAAAGGAATTGAGCTTTTTCGATTTGATATTTACGTGAACAAAGAGATTAATTATGGATTACATCATGATAGTGTCTATACTGGTTGTGCTCATTTGACTGCTCATGTGGATTATGACAAGTTTATAAATACCGATAAAGACAATAAGATTAAGTTACTTTTAAACACAGCACTTACATTAATTGACTACTTAAAAGATTATGTTGTGATTCCGAAGGATTCAAACATCAAAGATTTATATACTGATTATGATAATTATTTAAAATCGGAAAACTTCAAACTCTCAGATAAAGAAATTAATGAATCCGTAATTAAAGTATTTGACACAACAAAATTTAGATTTCATATTACTAAGACCTGGGAAGTCAAAGACAGCGAAATACATTACGACTTAAATGATATTCAGGATTACATAAATAATAAACTGAGTGGAAAAACTTTTGGCAAGTCGATTAGACAGTTTGACTTAGGATATGAGATTTTCGATTTCAAAGGCGACTTTAAGGATTTTAGAAAAGATACAAAGGATTATAAACGCTACGGGACAAAATATAAAAACTTGTTAGTGGTCAAGCAATTTGATTATAGAAAAATGAAAGGGCTGACTGAAAACCAACAATTTGATATTTTGAAAACAGCAATCCTTGAAGCAATTAAAGATGTTGATTCTTTGAAAAAAAAACCAAAGGATTTTAATCGAGAAGAATTCTATAAAGAAATGAGTAAAATATTGGATGAGTATATAAAGCACAGGGCACAACACACAATATAGCAAATGGCTGGGATAGTAATAAATTCGGGCATTGTAACCCGCTTCAAACTTTTTCAACGGTGGATACAGACGCACTCCGCAAACCGCCACTTGCCATATTGTCAAACGTTGGGGCACATGCAAAAAAGACTATGGACACATTGACAATGACGAGTAACAAAAGAAATATCGTAACACAGACCAACTATATCATCGGACTAACTCGACATGAAAGACAGTGCAACCAGACAAGGACGACTGACCGAGAAGAAAAAAGAAAAAGCCCCCGCTTCGCATTTATGAAAATTTCTGCCTACGCACATTGCACACATTTGCAAAGCCGCGCAGGCCATCACTCAGGCCAAGCTTTGCAGAAGAGTGCAATTTTGCCAACACTCAAAAGACAATACCTATGAATCCAAAAATAGGAGTATGAATTACCTGGAATGGAATAACGCAATAGGTAAATGGTTTTTTAATGAAGAAAAGGCAGAGCAAGAAGTTTACCTGTTCATTTCCAAACATGATATAGTAAAAATTGGCAAGGAACAGGGGCTTGACGGACGAGATGACAATATATTCAATGATTTTATAGATGGAATTAGGCAAGGCATTCCTGGAAAATCATCAAATGGAAACATTTTGGAACATACTCTTTATGCCTATAATAAATGGCAAAAGAACCCAATTAGAATAGTTGGTGTACAAGTTAAATATCCTTTATATATTGGTTATTTAGCCTTGTTTGTTCTACCATTAACAGAAAGTAATCAAACTGATTTCCGAGCTGATGCCTACTATCCCAGAGTACGGAGTTTCTTGAAAAAGTTCGACTTACCATCAATGCCTGCCCAGAATGAATATA
>CAYUJK010000003.1:36250-41102 GCA_964444895.1 uncultured Roseivirgaceae bacterium | reverse complement strand
CGAGAAAAATCCATGTCATGCCTGCTTGCTGTTAAGCCCGCAAAGATAGGGGAATTCGGTATAGGGGTAGCTTACAGGTGAAAACTAATATTGGTAAACTTCCGGTGGATGACTGTTACCCGTTTTTTTCAAGTTTCTTTGCGATAAGTGTAACTTCTTTTACAGGCAAAGTAGAAATTTCACTAACTTCCTGGATAGACATGCCTCTTTTAAGAAGGGTTTCGGCAATTTCATGATTCCTTTTTTTTCTTTCCTCAAGAATACCTTCCTTTTTAGCTCTTTCCAGTAAAAATTCTTCTATTCCCATTGTCGTGTTTTTTCCTGTAAGCGTTTTTACGTCTTTATCAAAGTTACGTTCCATTTCAATATTTTCAAAACGGATATAATACCTCAAAAAGTTCATAAGGGACCGGATCTTCTTTTTCGATATATTTTTCCCCAATAAATGCCTTGCCAGGTCTATTTTCAGATCATAGAGATGCCTGTCTTCTATTTGTTTTCCTTTCAATGCTATTTTTACCGTCAACGCTACCATTGCAAATGGGTTATTGCTTGTCAGAAGATCAGCATCTGGCTGGTTTACGATTTTGTAGGTGTTATAGATATAGGTCAGCTTTGTACCCAGGTAGTCCATCTCGAATTTGCCGGGGTAAAAATTTGGATCATCATCTGTAAATATGGCAAATGCTGTAATCTGCTTGTCATATTTATCGAGGATTCTGGAGTAATACGTAAACATTCGTTTTGCGAAGCGCTTATCGTTATATCCCTGGACTTCTATATGCAAGAGAATCCACTCTTCTTTCCCTTCTTTGGTAAATACCTTGACCAGCTTATCGACATAACGCGGCTCATATTGATCATCTTCAGGAGGAAACAGTTGTTCTAATTCCTTATCGAGATATTCAAACCCGCTGCTGAAATTGAATATTTCGTCGGCGTTAGGATAGAAGAAACGGAGGAAATCGTCAAAAATATCCTCGAGGATTGCCTTCCATAGAATGTCGTTTTTATTCATGGCAGAAAAATAAAGAAAAACGAATAGGCAATCAATTTTTTAGTTCTTCCAGGTTCACCGGGAGTTCGCGAATGCCTTTTCAGCTAATTGATTGTTGAATAGACAAGTATTTACTAGATAGGATTAAACAATCGTTGGCTGCCCAGAATTTTTAGAGCCTTTACCTCCTGATGATTCGATAACGATTCTCACTTGCAGCCTGAAGTCGCCTTTCATGATCATCAATGTATTTTTGAAAATCTTCCGGCATTGTGAGATGCTGATACATTTCATCATAAAAGTGCATGTCCATGCTAAGTATAATGGTTTTCGACTTGAAGATTCTGAATGAAATATCCGCCTCCAATTCCATAGGATTGATAGTTATGGTCGCAGCGCCATTCAGATATCGCATCCATGAGCTGGTGTAATCCAATTGATCGATATCCTTCCAGCCTTTTATCTGAAAACCTACAATGAAATCCTGCGGAGAGTCCTCTTCGGTTGAAATGCTAACCTTCAATGGGCCTTCGCCATAATTCCTTACTTCCAAAAAAGTCCATATTCCCCATTGCTCCGACAAGCCGATTTGCATTCCGGCTGAATTGACGTAACGGTTGTTGTTTCGTTCAAAAAACGTTGCCAGGTCTTTTTCTGATAGGTAGTCCATAATCCTAAAGCTCAGGTTAGCAAGTTCAAGCAGTAAAACTAACAATCAAAGACAATGAAGTATAAATTCCAGATGAGTATATCCAATAAGTCTAAAAGCTGAAAAACCCAGGAATGTTCATGCATAATAAGGAACTCTCACCTTAGTACAGAATATCCCGGAACCTGCGTTACCGCAACCCAATATCTTTATCCCCTGGTTTAGCCATAACTGTGTTATAGATTAAAAAATTGAACTATGGAGATTTCTTATTCCTACCGAAGGTCATAGCCAGGGATCAAGCAACGGAATCGTTTTCCTGCTGGGAGCGATATTCAATATCCTGACCAATACTGAGTTTTCAAACCTTCTGGATTATGTATTGAAAGCACTGATGGCGGCTTCGTGTGGCTGCTGTATAAGCTACTTGCAGACTATATCGCTTCACGTTCCAAGTCAAAATCCAAACCTTCCGAAAAAGATGGTAAAGGAAAAAAAGTACTCATTCCATAGTAAGTGTAATTACCCTGTCCGGTGGTGTTCATGGTCTTATGTATGCATGGCGGTTTTCCCAAGCGGTGATCATGACCACCCAGTTCTCGCATGAGATAGTCGCTTCGAGGTTAAGGCTTTGTGCAAAAATTCTATTGCACTATCGTGGGAAGTACTGGGCTCGAACCAGCGACCCCCGCCCTGTCAAGGCGGTGCTCTGAACCAACTGAGCTAACTTCCCGGAATAAAAAGCCGCAAGTTAATACAAGGATTCGAATTTCATCCCATATTGCATTTCAATCCTGGCAAAATATCCCGAAATCTCTCCCGGAACATTTACTTTTTCAAGGCTACTGAAATTAACCTTCGTAGGACACCTTTTTTCACACTGTATGAAGGCACTAATTTTTTCTGTGGTTTTGCTGGCGCTGTGCGCTGGCGGGGGCGCCGTGGCCCAGGACGATACGGATACCGGGCACGAAGATTTCGACAAAAACTACCTGCAATTTTTCAAGAAGGTAAAAACGATCAGCATCTACGAGCGGGGCGATGTATATCACCCTTCGAACGGCTTGCTGGGCACCGGTGGGCGCATCGTAGAGAAAAAGGTGATCAACCGCGAGGGCAACGTGGCGGAGATGATCAAGTACCACTATCAGCCGCGCTATTCTGAGGAAAAGTTTGCTTTCCAATACGACACTGCCGGCCTGGTAGCCTGTACCAAGTGGGATACCAAGGGCGCCAGGCTTTACCAGTGGCTTTTTGAAAATGACACCCTGGTGAAAGAGGAGATAAGGTACCGGTCTTCGGGCTCGGTAAAGTACAGGTGGCGGTACGAATACGATGAAAACCTCCAGTTGTTAGCGCTTCGCAAAACAAAGCCTTCGGGAAAGCATGTGCGAATGGTACAAAACACCTACGACTCGCTGCAGCGGCCCGTGGACACCCGCGTGTATGGCAAGGGGAGCAAGTTGCTGGAAAGGTACATCTTTCAGTATTTGGACACCTCAGAGAATATCCTTCAAGTACAGCACTACAAGAAGGGCGTGCTGGAGTCATCCGTAAAAAACAGCTATGACAGCACCGGAAACATGGTGCGGAAGCAAAACTATGGCCGCTACCGTGTGCTGCTGAATGAACAGCGGTATCGATACGACTCGCTTGATCAGCTCGTTTGCCTCACGGCGCTCCGGGCTAATGGCACGGTGGAGTACAAAGTGAAATACCACTACGATAGCGATAAGCGGTTGGAAAAGAAAATATATGAAACGCCGAAGCGGGTGGTTCGGTCGGAAGAATATGAATACGACGGGCTTGGCAACGTGAAGTTCATGAAGTCAATAGACCAGTCCGGGCCCAACCCCATAGAGCTGCTGTATTACAACGACTACAACGACGAGGGCCACCTGGCCGAGCAGCGGATAGAAAGCCTGAACACTGCTCAGAAGATCGTGAGAACACACGAGTATGTCTACTACACCGATGGCGAGCTGGGCCTGGAATAGCGGCGTGATGACATATTCCCTACTGTTTTTTTCGCATCGCCGGAAAATAATTTACATAAAAGTAAAGTATTGCATAATATAGCGTTCGAAAAAGTAAAAAACCTCCATGGTAAGAATAGCAGTCATCATCGTTCTGTCGAGCGTCCTGTTTACTCTCGTTCAGGCGTGCAAAGGAAAAAAGGGCAATGAAAAGATAGAGGTAGCCACCAAAATAGCTGAGCCCGAATTTAAGAAAGAGGGAAGGTTGAGCTTTTTGTCGGGTGCCGATACGGTAAAAACCATCGACATCGAAATTGCCGACAACTACCAGGAGCGAAACCAGGGCATGATGCACCGCAGCTCAATGGATTTTGGCAAAGGCATGTTGTTTATTTTTGACTACGAAGAAGAGCAGTCATTCTGGATGAAAAATACGCGCATGTCCCTCGATATTATTTATGTGAATGCCAACAGGGAAATAGTATCGATTTATAAGCACACTCAGCCCTTTTCCACTACATCCATCCCGTCAATAAAGCCTGCCCAGTTTGTGGTCGAAACCTCCGCGGGGTTTTGCGATGAGTTTGGCATCAAAGAAGGTCAACAGATTGTTTTTTCGCGGATTACTGAGCCGGTTTAACTTCCTTCCCGCTATTTTTTTCCTGCAGCTTGTTCAGGTGCCCGTAGAAATAGAGTGCGTGGCTGGTGACGGTGAAGTCAAAGGTGTCTTCTACCAGCTTTTGAATCTGCTGTATGCGGGGATCACAAAACTCGAAAATCTGCTCAGACTTGGTGCAGATCACGTGATCGTGTTGGCGGTATCCGTACGCTTTTTCGTACAGAGAGAGGTTTTTGCCAAACTGGTGTTTCTTTACCAGCTCGCATTCCAGTAGCAGGTCCAGCGTGTTGTACACCGTAGCCCGGCTCACCCGGTAGTTTTTGTTTTTCATATTGATGTACAGCGATTCCACATCAAAATGCCCCTCGTTCATGTAGATTTCTTCAAGTATGGCAAAGCGCTCAGGGGTTTTGCGAAGCTGCTGTTCTTCCAGGTACCTGGTAAAAATATCCTTTATCTCCTGAAATTTCTCCTGTGTCATTTTGGTCCTCCCGAAAGTTTTTCTTTTCAGTATTACTAAAACGAAAAACTGAAAATTTTGTCTTGCCTGTGCTTATCTTACGCAAAAGCATCCGTAAAACTATGAATAATTTCTGATAATTACTTTTTGT
>CAYUJK010000003.1:23326-36150 GCA_964444895.1 uncultured Roseivirgaceae bacterium | reverse complement strand
GCGTATTTGAACAGCTTCTGTCGCAATAAGTTTCTCGCGCGGTGTAGCCTGGAGCGCACGGTACCTATGGGAATGTCTAATATTTTTGACATTTCTTCGTATGTAAAGCCTTCCAGGTCGCACAGTATGATCACGATACGGAAGTCAATAGGCAAGGCGTTTAGCGCTCCTGACACCTCGTCGCCGATAGCTTCTTTAAAGGGATAAACAGCTAAGTTACCGGAAATAGTTTCACCGGCTTCATCAGAATTGAATATATTTTCTACTTCCTGGTAGTCTATTTTTGACGGCTCCTTTACGCGTTTGCGGTAGTCATTGATGAAGTTGTTTTTTAATATGCGGTACAGCCAGGCCCGGGCATTGGTGCCGCGAATGAATGAGTCGATAAATTTGAAGGCCTTGAAGTAGGTTTCCTGCACCAGGTCCTTGGCATCGTCTTCGTCCAGCGTAAGCCGGTAGGCAAAGTTGTACACGGCTTTAGCATGAGGCAGAAGTTCTTCTTCAAATACCTTTAGTTTAAACGCGCCATATTGATCATCACTTGTGGAAGACATGAAGCAGCAGGACGATTACGGTAGATTAAATTATGAAAAATTGAGCGCTTTCGCAGTTAATTTGGTGTGAATATCAAGTATTTGCGGTAAAATCAGATGATTTTCATCATTATTTATCAAATAATCTGCTTTATCGACCTTCCCGGCCTCCGGGAGCTGCTTTTTTAAGATATCATTTACCTGCTCACGGTTTCGGTGCGAGTCCCGAAGCACCACACGGGCTATCCGCAGGTTTTCGGGAGCGGTAACGACGATCAGCGCATCCAGGTTCTTATAAGAGCCTGTTTCCACCAGCAGGGCAGCTTCTTTGATGGCGTAGGGGCTGTGTTGCTGGTGTATCCAACGGGCAAAGTCAGCGCCTACGGCAGGGTGTACCAGCGCATTGAGCTTATTCAACATTTCGGCATCGGGAAACACCTGCTGCGCCAGGTAGGCCCTGTTCAATGTGCCGTCGTGCTGGTAGGCCTCCTGGCCGAAGGCGTTGGCAATTTGGGCTTTGAGCTCGGGCTGGCTGCTCATCAGGTGTTTGGCCTGGCTATCGGCGTCGTACACGGGGATGCCCAGTACCTGAAATACGCGGCACACAGTAGACTTTCCTGAGCCGATTCCGCCGGTGATCCCCACTCGTAGCATATTAGCGCATTATCACTTTTAAGTCCGGATTCTCGATTTCTATATTTTTGACATATTCGGGGGTTTTTTCCACCTGCAGCAGCAGGGTGGAATCGGCCTTGTTGATTTTTGAAAAGTCTGCGATAACCCTGAAATCGGCCGTATCAACGCTTCCTTTCCGGCTTTTGGGCAGTAGGTAGTGCAGCCGGGCTGTGCGTGACCGCAGCGTGTAGTTGTTGTTGTCCGGTACGTTTACGTTAGCGAATTCCAGCGTAATGCTTTGGGGTTCATACTCCAGCACATCAAACGACACGTTTACTTTTTCGGGCGAGCTCGCTACCGATTCCGGGAGGGACAGGTTTACGCCGATGTCTTCGTTGTATCGATCATCAATTTGGGTGTCGGGGATGGTGAGTGTGATGTTGCCGTCAAAGGTGCTTATAATAGATTTGGGCCCTACCAATGTTACGGAGTCGGGACTCACCACCACATCAGAACTCAGAAAATAGCCCTCAGCCAGGTCAAGTGCTGCCGTGTCAACGAGCACCTTGCAGCGCTGAACGATTTTCTGGTCGATATCAATAAATACTGTGTCGGAAATGACAAAATTAACCGCCAGTTCTTCCAACTGATCCGAAGCGAGGTTTAGCAGGTTGTATTGGGTGAGAAACTTCACGCTACCGGGGTTTTCCAGGTCTATGACAATGGGCTTCGTTTTCACCCGCAGTGTTTTTCGCAGCAAATTCCAGCCGCCACCGGTTACGTTTAGCGAGATGTTTTTGGGAAGGTCTTTCACGCTCACCAGGCTGTCCTTGTCATACACAAACTCTATGGGGTAATCTACCCGGGCAGTGTATTCCTTGTTGAGCGCGTTGAATAGCCAGAATATAGAAGCGCTCAGCAAACAAAGCAGCACTATCTTGGCGTTGTTTTTATCAAAAGGGGCCCAAAAGCCCCTTATTAGATGTATTATTTGATTAACATACTTCAACGTGATCCCTGACTATTTTTTAGCGCCGGTTTTTTTGCTGGCGTCAAGCGAAATGGCTGACTTTTCAAAGACCAGCTTTGTGCCTTTGTCTACGTCAAGCACCACGGTGGTTTCTTCTACGGCGTACACCCTGCCGTGCATGCCCCCTATGGTCACCACTTCGTCGCCTTTCTTTATCTCCTCCAGAAACTTCTTCTGGTCTTTTTGTTTCTTTTGCTGAGGCCTGATAAAAAACAGGTAGAAAATGATGATTACACCGCCTATAAGGAGGAGGTTGCTAGTCAGGGAATTTCCATCAGCTTGTGCTAACAAAAAAAATTGTTCTGTCATATTCATTATATATTGTTTTGAAGTTTAGGCCGGCCCGTTGGCTTTGTTTTTAGGAGTCACCATTCCTTTGATTTTCAAAGTGGTAACCGCCGGGTTTGTATTCGCCGTAATGGTTATATTTTTTGTCTGCTGGTTTGGCTTGCCCGAGCTGTCAAATTTCACCTCTATTTTGCCGGTTTCGCCCGGAGCTATGGGTGCTTTGGGCCATGAAGGCACAGTGCATCCGCACGAGGCAGTAGCATTGCTGATCACCAGCGGGGCGTCGCCTGTGTTGGTAAACTGAAAGGTGTGATTGACGATATCGCCTTCGTTGATGGTGCCAAAGTCATACTCATTTTGTGCAAACGAAAACCTGGGTGTATTGCCATCGGTATTTACCTCTTCTACGGCTACCTGCGAAAGACTTGCGGGTTGCACGTTCCCATGATCGTGTTTTTCGAGTTCTGCCACCCTTTTTTCCAGTCCCTGTATTCTTTTTTCCAAATCAGCAGTACACGAAAATAGCAGCGAAAATGCCGCTATCATACTTAGTGAATAAACAATCCTTTTCATATTTACTATCCTTTTGTTTTATTTTCCTTTTCGTATTTGT
Organism: uncultured Roseivirgaceae bacterium; assembly: GCA_964444895.1. GTDB lineage: Bacteria > Bacteroidota > Bacteroidia > Cytophagales > Cyclobacteriaceae > CAJXNP01. Next base: position 33,071 of record CAYUJK010000003.1, on the reverse strand, counting down.
CCTATCAGTTCGTCTACATCTTCCAGCAGGCGCTCGGCTTTGGCTTTGGTTTCAGTGATTACTTTTTCACCTTCTTCTTTGGCTTCGCTCGAAAACACTTCTTCACCATCGATCATTTCGTTCAGTAAGTCCTGAAGCTGAGTTCTATATTTATCGAGAAGATAGGTGAGCTTGTCGCGGGTGTTAGATCCCTTGTCGGGGGCGTAGAGTACTCCTAAAACCGCGCCTACAGCCGCGCCACTTAGAAATGCCAAAAGTGTGTTGGTTGTTCTTCCCATATTTATTTTATTTAGAATCGATTAATCCTCTTCCGCTCTTCTTAATTTCCCCCGAATTTATTAAATCTTCTGAAATTGCGTCCAGTAATCCGTTAACGAATTTCTTACTTTTTGGCGTACTATAGGTTTTCGAAATTTCAATGAATTCGTTGATCGTCACTTTCACGGGGATGCTTTGAAAGGTGACCATCTCGCAAATTGCCGATTTCAGGATCACTTTATCAAGGGCAGCAAGCCGGTCGATCTTCCAGTTTTTCACCTTTTTCTGGATCAACGACTCGTAATATTCATGATTTCTGACGGTATTCGCAAAGAGACTGGTGTAATATTCCAAATCTTCGTCCCAATTGTACGACAGCGGCGGCATCACCACTTCTTCTTCTTTAAACGACTTGAGCGTTTTCAGCACCAAGCTCCTCACTATCTGCTTGTTTTCATTCCAGTTAATGTCGCTTTCGTCGAAAAAAATCTCTATCGCCTCTACCTTGAACACCACATTGCGGACAATCTGGTTCAGGGCTTCAAAATCGTCTTCTTCGGAGGGTTGGGCTTTGGCCAGGTAGTTGACAAAAAACTCTTGCTTCCTTAGTATGGATTTATACCAACTTCTGATTTTGTCTTCTTCATTTGCCCAGCTGGCAGCCTCTTTGGTGAGGGCGTCTTCCACGGCGGGCGTTTCCAGGATTTTTTGTAGCACTTTGTTGTGGTACAGGGGTGTCGCTGCCTGAATGGGTTGTCCGAATTTCTCCGCCAGTGTGGCTTTTTCCTGTACTACTTTTTTGTTTTGGATAGCCAGCTCTTTTACCAGCTTCCACACCAGCAGCTGGTTCTGACGTATTTTGTCGAAGTCTTTTTTCAAATCTTTCTGCGCCTTGGCAAAATCAGCCCGGTTGAGATTTTCATAATATTCATGGGCAGCATCCGCCGATTTGCGCGATTCTTCTTCAATCTCTGGTGTTTCACTCCCCTCTTCAAACCGGCTCTCAAAGTACCGCACGGCTTCACCTCTGAGTTTCTTTTTGCGTTCGGCGTCGTAGGGCTCCATTGAGTTGAGGTCATGGGCAAAATCCTGGTGGATTTTTTCAATGGCCAGCTCTTTATTGGCCTGTTTGCAGTTTTCCAGCGCGAATAAATTCTTAACTGCCTTAATTCGTAATATTCTCCTGTTTACCATTAAAATAGATTATCAAAGAACTCCTTGTGTTCAGCTGTAAAGTGGGGCCCGCGGGGTTTTCCGGCGAATCGCCAGTATTGAATTCCCTTTGGGAGTCCATTTATCAGCTATAACGATAACTTCACTTTTCCTATATCTTTTATGCGCTGCACGGCTAATGCAATGGCAGCTTTTTGCGTATTTATGTTTTCCTGCTCTGCTTTGTTCAGGATGCTCAGCGTAGTTTCATATATCTGTTCAATCTTGGTATACACCCGTTCCCGGCTCCAGCCGCCCAGGTAATCGATGCCCACGTTGATGAGCCCGCCCGCGTTGATGAGAAAGTCCGGGGCGTATACGATGCCTCTTTTCATCAGCATATCGCCATGTGCGTCTTCGTCCTTGAGCTGGTTGTTGGCCGCGCCGGCCACGATGGCACAATTCAATTTTCCGATGGTGGTATCATTCAGCGAAGCGCCTAAGGCGCAGGGCGAGTAGATGTCGGCCTCGATGCCGAAAAGATCGTCATTTTCTACCGCGATGGCGCTGTACTTTTCAGCCGCTTTCGATTTTCTTTCTTCGTAGATGTCGTTTACGTATAGTGTTGCGCCTTCTTTGTGCAGCAGTTCGCACAGGTGCATGCCCACACTGCCTATGCCCTGCACAATTATTTTCTTGTTTTTAAGGCTGTCGGCGCCATATACTTTTTTTGCGCAGGCCTTCATGCCCACATATACGCCGTAGGCCGTAGCTGGCGAGGGGTCGCCACCGCCGCCTATGCTCTCGGAAAGGCCCGACACGTGGCGCGTTTCCATGGCAATGTATTCCATATCGCGGGGGGTCATGTTGACGTCTTCGGCTGTTACATACTTGCCATTGAGGCTTTCGATGAATTTGCCAAAGCGCCGCAGCATTGCTTCGTTTTTTGCAGTGGCGGCATCGCCAATGATCACGGCCTTTCCGCCGCCGAGGTTTAGCCCGGAAATGGCCGCCTTAAATGTCATGCCCCGGGAAAGCCGTAGTACATCTACGAAAGCTTCCTTGTCCGAACTGTAGTTCCACAATCGCGTGCCGCCAAGGGCAGGGCCCAGCACCGTATTGTGAATTCCTATGATCGCCTTGAGGCCTACGGAAGAGTCGTTGCAAAACACAACCTGTTCGTGGCCCATATCTTCCAACACTTTGAAAACATCCTCCTCTCGGGCCGTTGTAGCTTCGTTTTCTCCAGCCATCAAAATAGTTTTACTGTTTTATGTAGCTTTGCGTAGATTTGTGATCCTGACATGGACCAAATTGACAAAACGACACGGCAAAAATAGTACTTTTTGACTTAGGTTGATCAAGTTGGGGAGAAGTTATTGGATGTCCGTATGTAAGAATTTGTCATTGAACAAAGCAAAATGCGAAACTAAGTCCCTGAAAAGGAGTTCATAATTGAAATCCGCTACCACACCGGCAACTAAACGAATTAGAATACCGGGTAATGCAGTAAAATATCAGTAGTGAAAGAACTAAGCCACTTAAATAAATACTTCCTAAAATACAAGTATCATCTCATCCTGGGGATTTTGTTCACCGCGCTTTCCAACGTGTTTCAGATCATTCCGGCGCAGTTGGTGAGATATGCCCTGAACCTCGTGGAGGACAACCTGGAAATACACCAGTCACTTCAGGGTCTATCGGTGCAGGGCGTTTTCAGTTCTTTTACCGATAAGACCATCGTGTTTTACGGAGTGCTTATTCTTTTGTTTGCTGTTGTCAGGGGTGTGTTTCTCTTCCTGGTGAGGCAAACGATCATCGTGATGTCGCGCCACGTAGAGTACGATTTAAAAAATGAAATTTATCAGCACTACCAAACCCTTCCCCTGAGCTTTTACCGAAGGAACAATACCGGCGACCTGATATCGAGAATTTCCGAGGACGTGAGCAAAGTGCGCATGTATGTGGGCCCGGCGGTGATGTACGGCCTGAACCTCATTATTTTGTTCGTGATGCTCATTCCCATTATGGTGAGTATCAATGCCAGGCTTACCCTATACGCGTTGCTGCCATTGCCGGTGCTTTCTATTAGCATTTACCTGGTTAACAACATCATAAACCGGCGCTCAGAACAAATACAGCGCAAGCTCTCCGACCTTTCTACTTTTGTACAGGAAGCTTTTTCAGGGATCCGGGTCTTGAAATCTTTTTCACGCGAAAGCGACTCGCTGCGGAATTTTGAGCGCGAAAGCGAAGACTACAAAACCATAAGCCTCAAGCTCACGCGCGTCAACTCGCTCTTTTTTCCACTCATCATGATGTTGATCGGGCTCAGCACTATTTTCACCATTTTTATTGGTGGCGCCGAGGTGATTCGGGGAAATATAACCCTGGGAAATATTGCTGAGTTTGTCATCTATATCAACCTGCTTACCTGGCCGGTGACGGCACTGGGCTGGGTAACGAGCATCATTCAGAGCGCCGCAGCTTCGCAAAAGAGGATCAATGAGTTTTTGAAAGAAAAAAATGACATCGTATCGGAAAAAGGCTTGCATTCAGACATAAAGGGGAAATTGGCCTTCAAGAATGTACATTTCACCTATCAGGATTCCGGCATTGTAGCGCTCGAAAACATCAACTTTGAGGTAGATGCGGGCGAATCAATCGCCATCATCGGCACTACTGGCTCAGGCAAGAGCACCATCGCCAATATGGTTTGCCGTATGTTTGACCCTACCCGTGGGGAGATTTTGGTTGACGGCATTGATGTCAGGGATTACGACCCCAAGTTTCTCAGATCACAGGTGGGCTATGTGCCCCAAGATGTTTTTCTTTTTTCCGATACCATTGCCAATAATGTGGCTTTCGGCAGTGACAACCTGCCGTTTGAGAAAATCAAGCAGGCGTCAATCGATGCTGATTTGTACAACAATATTACGCACTTTCCCGAAGGCTTCAACACGATCTTGGGCGAACGCGGCATCACCCTTTCCGGTGGTCAAAAGCAGCGGTTGTCGATAGCTCGCGCCATAGCCCGGGAGCCGAAAATCCTTATCCTCGATGACTGCCTATCTGCCGTGGATACCAAAACGGAGAACACCATCCTCAACAGCCTGAAAGGCATAATGGAGGGCCGCACCACCATCATTATCAGTCATCGGGTGTCATCGGCCAAGCTTGCCGACAAAATCATCGTGCTGCACGATAGCCGTGTTATGGAAGAAGGCACCCATGACTCCCTCATCGAAGCCAATGGCATCTACCGCGAACTCTATGAGAAGCAGCTGCAGTCAGAGGAGTCGGTAGAAGAGCAATAACTCTCTTCAATTCAAGTGATTATGCCTAAAATATTACCTCAAGGCACACTGCGGCCTGAAAATTGATACTTTTATTGTTTCAAACTCTTTTTGCCATGAATGTAAAAGCACCTTACTTTTTACTGATGCCTCTGTTGTTAATGATTATGGCGTCTTGCTCGTCAGGAAAAAAATCACTCGAACGCGGCAATTATTATGCTTCCGTATTGCAGAGTGTAGAGCGGCTCAGGCGAAATCCGGACCACAGAAAATCGCGGGAAACATTAGCGCAGGCCTACCCCCTGGCGGTGAACTACTACGAGGGGGTGGTCAGAAATGTGCAGCTGTCCAACGATCAATTCAAAAATGGTAGAATGTACGATGCCTACCAAACGCTGAACCACATGTACGACGAAATACAGCGGTCACCGGGGGCACTATCGGTGATCCCCAATGCAAAAAATTACTTTTCCGAACTTACCCTTTACCGCGAGAAGGCCGCCGAGGAGCGTTACCAGGCGGGCGTGCGTGCCCTGGCCCTGGGCAATAGAAATGAAGCCCGTACTGCCTACTACCACTTTATTGCAGCGAAAGAGTATCTTCCCACGTACAGGGATGTGGATCAGAAGATCGACGAAGCCCGATGGCAAGCTACGCTGAAAGTGCTTGTAGACCAGGTGCCTGTGCCTACATTCCAATACCAGGTAAGTGTGCAGTTTTTTCAGGAACAGCTCAATGAGTTTCTTTTTCACTACAATGGGAATGAGTTTGTGCGCTTTTTCGGAATCGACGACGAAAATATTAAAGAATACGACCAGATACTCATCGTGCAATTTGACGATTTTGCCGTAGGCCAAACCAACAACTTTCAGGTGACAAAAGAAGTGAGCAAAGACAGCGTAGTGGTAGGGCAGGTGAAGCTGGAGAGCGGAGAAAACAGGGATGTGTACGCCACGGTAAAAGCAAAGGTCAACGAGTTTCGCCGGGAGGTAATCTCCCAGGGGCTGGTGAGCATGAGGGTGCTGGACGGCCGGTCTCAGCAGATCATTCTTCACGACAAATTCCCGGGGCAATTCGTCTGGATATCTACCTGGGGCAATTTCAACGGCGACGAGCGAGCGTTGAGCGCAGAGCAGCTGGCCATGTGCAACAGCCAACCCATGGATCCGCCCCCTCCACAAACGCTTTTTGTGGAATTTACACGGCCCATTTATGGACAGATCACTCAAAAAATTACTTCTTACTACCGCGCCTATTGAGGATTGCTTTCGCTTTGTTTTGCAGGAAGGCAATGGCCGGGTTTTTTGCTAATACCAAAAGCAAAAAAATGGGCATAAAGCCGGCCTTGTACCTGACCAAGGTGCCAAAGTTTGGCGAAGACCAGGTGAGAAGTATGGCCAGCGCCGCACAATAAAAGAGCATAGCGAAAAGAATAAGAAAGTGCGTCTTGCTGATGTTCCGTATGTTTTTCACTTGCAAGAGAGCCAGCAAAAGTAACAGGGTATTTTCCAGCCCCGACACGAGGGACCAAATATTTTTTCCCTCAAAAAATAAAGGCCGGAAAAGCCCGGAAAAGAGGGCTTTTGGCGCGTAGTAAGCGAGGCTGGCAAAGTCGGGAGATAGCCCGGGGAAAGTTACCATTTTTTCAGGAGCAGATTTCGCTTCGAAAAGGTAGTAGTTGTTTACCATCACCTGCAATACGTTGCCGATTCGAAGGTTAAAGTGCAGCTGAGATGCCAGCCCCGTCATTGCCCCCATCATGAGCAGGAAGGTTAAGCCTTGCAGAAGGGGTCTCTGGTCTATCGTTTTTGAATGCCGCTTTATCCGCTCTGCCAGGTACCATGATACCAGTACCGGGATAAGCACGGCGGCGTAGTAGTACTTGATTTTGAAAAGCAATATCCCAAAAGCGACGAGTAATACCAGGTAAAATGCGCTATGCGGGGAACGCTTAACCAGGTAGATAGTGCAGCTCACGGAGGCGAGGATAAGGGGTACCGAAAGACTTTCCTTTACCAAACCACTACTCCAGAACAACACCGAAGGCCAAAGGAAGAGCGCGACAACAAGGGTAGTAGCCGCCAACGCATAGTGGCGGACGAGGCAGCGGTAAAACATCCAAAAGCCAGAAAAAGAAAGTAAGGCCAGGTATGTGCTGATTACCCAAAAGTTACCCCACGAAAACTGGTAGATGATGTAAACTAACTTGTTGAAGAAGAGCGCTGCAGGCTGATTTCTGAATTGAAGCTCCTGGTAAATGCCGTCAGCGGCTTCGTGTCCTGAGAGCAGGTGATAGAGGCTTACACCCCCAGCGCGGCAAAGAGTATCCATCTTCCGGGCCTCCGAGAAATAGAGCCGGCTGTCTCCTCCGTCGTAGAAATATTGGTAGATTAGCCCCAGGGCCACCGCTGCCACCAGTTTTGCCAGGAGTGCCCCCACGAAAAGCTGCCTGGTTTTCCTGTCGGGCAAGGAACTAACGTAGCGGTACACCAAAATGAGCGTAGCCACCAGCACGGCTATTGAAATCCACATCATGGCCGCAGGTTTGTCTGGATAAGGGTAGAGCCAATGCCACATTCCAGGCACTTTCTCATCAGGCAATAGTCGTTCATGAGCTCAATACAGGCCTGTGAATCAAATGCATTTCCGATTCGCAGGCCCCGGGATTTCCATTCGCGCACAATTCCGTTGGTTTCGGAGGGAAGTTGCTGTAGCATTACCAGCGCCCTGTCGAGGTATTCCTGTTCGTCTTTCTCAATGGCGTAGGCAGATAGCAGCGGCACGCAGGTATTGATGATGATGTTATTGATGCTTTCGTTGCCGAGTGCACCAATCGGTTTTTCAGTCGGTTTTTGGAAGTCGTAATGATGCAGCCAATAGTCTGATTGGGTTGTTCTGAATTTTTCTTTCAGGGGTTTTGTATCGCGCGCACCCAAAAAGGCGGAGAACAGCTTCTGATGTCGTGCGAGTACCCGGGCCAGTTGCGCCAGCCGGATGGTGGGGAAATTTGCGGGCCGGAGTCTCAGGAATTTCCAATGGTGGCGTTCCAGGGTCTTAGAAAGCTGGTATTTTGCCTGCAGAAAACGAAATTCTTTTTGCAGCACCCTCATATAGTCGTCCTGGATATTGCCATCAAGGAAGCCGGCCATGCCAAACAACAGTGCTTCTACCTGTAGTAGGTTGTCGGCGTGCTTGTGAATGATTTTGTAGGGCAACTGCTCGGCCAGGATTGTGAAGGCATGTTTATTTACCTTGAACCCGAAATTAGCCGCCAGTAACTGGTAGGAGGTTTCTTCCCAGTCGTTTCCGTTTTTCCGGAGCCTTATGAGAATTTCTTCCGCTTTTTTTTGCATCCGGCGTACTACTGCCCTATCGAGCGTGTCAAATACTTTGAGCTTGTCGACTTTCATAAGGTGCTTTCCGCACAATATTTTATCCTCAGATACCATCAGTTGCTGGTAGCTGTTCAGAAGCGAATGGTCTATCCTGTCTTTCAATGCGATTGAGGGAATCGAAGTGTTGTCAGATCTGCGAGCCCGGCTTTCGTCAGCGGACCACACCACATGGAGAACGACACCATCGTATGCCCGGTCTTCCTGATGCTGGTGCTGATACCAGTCTTTTTCGCGAATGTGAATCTCCACGCTTCCATTCCATTCAATTTGATCAATGATGACTTTAGCGTTTAGGAAGTCGGGTCCGGCATGGGTGTTGTGTGTTCCCTGACGGATAATTTGTACCGGCAGTCCGGAAGTAGTGGCAAGGCCTGCCTTGTGAAAATACTGGAATTTCCAGATGAAATGAAGAAAAGCCTCGTCCATATAGATGAAGAGTTAAATTTCCTGCTCTGGTTCTCTAAATTAGGTGAACTAACGCCATAACCAAAGCGGACTGGGATGAATATTAAAAAGTTTTGTCGTCATTGGCAAAGTTGACAGACGTGATCTGTCAAAGATATCGATCCAAAAGCTTCTGCATGTCTGCCCTTACGGCTTTGGCGGCCTTGGCTGCTTCCAGCCCGAAGTCGTCATTTGCCGATTGATAGATAATACCCCTGGAAGAATTTACCAGGAGTCCGCATGTACCGTTCATACCGTGTCTGGCTACTTCTTCCAGGCTGCCTCCCTGAGCGCCTACGCCCGGCACCAACAAAAAATGATCGGGAACTATCTTTCGTATTTCGGTGAGCTCTTGGGCCTGGGTGGCGCCAACTACGTACATAAGATTGTCCTCATGGCCCCATTGTTTGCTCACGTTTAGTACAGTCTCAAATACCCGCTTCCCGTCTGTAGAAAGTGTCAGATGTTGAAAATCCCTACTTCCCGGATTGGACGTTAGGGCCAATAAAATAACCCATTTGCCGGGAAAGTCCAGGAAAGGTTTTACGGAGTCTTCACCCATGTAGGGCGCTACTGTCACCGCGTCGAAATTCATTTGCTCAAAAAAAGCGCGCGCATACAGTGAAGACGTATTGCCGATATCGCCTCGTTTGGCATCGGCAATCGTAAAAATGTTTTTAGGGATATAGGCGAGGGTTTTTTCCAGACTTTCCCAGCCTTTTGCCCCCAACGCTTCATAGAAAGCGATATTGGGCTTATACGCTACGCAATACTCGGCGGTGTGATCTATGATTTGCCGGTTGAATTCAAATACCGGGTCCTTTGCTTTCAGCAGATGAGGGGGGATTTTTTGAATGTCCGTATCCAGTCCTACACACAGGAAAGACTCTTTTTTCTGGATTTCGGAAAAGAGTTCGCTTTTGTTCATACTTATTAAACTTTGTCAGGGCCGAAACAGCCCTGACAAAGTTTAGAAAGTTTAGTAAATGATATTATTTATTCTTCGGAAATTTTTTCAGTCAGCGTACCAGCTTCCTGCTCAGTGGCATTGGCTTCCATTTTTTGCTCAACAGGTGTTGGTGCTTTCGATTCATCAGGCGTAGTGGTGATGGCAATGGAAGGAGCAATGACCAGCGCCACCACTGACATGAGTTTCAGCAGGATGTTCAGCGAGGGGCCGGAGGTGTCTTTGAACGGGTC